>DATBKR010000255.1:0-3348 GCA_036555805.1 Hyphomicrobiaceae bacterium
GCTCGATCCAACCTACGGTACTCCCGGCCGGCTCATCCTGAAGACGGCGGCGGCGACCACGCAGGTCCACCGCTCGTGCGGCGCGCCCGCGGCGGCGGACGTGATCGACATTGTGTCGACGATCAGCTCGCTCGTCTCGTAGACCTTGCGCCGGTCGTTCCAGGCCGCATCGGGATCGAACTCGATGCCGAGGGTGGAGGCCAGCATGGTGGCGGCGAGGTCCTCGGCGTAGTCGCCGCTCTCGGTCTCCGTCTTGCCGAAGCCGTGGTACTCGGAGATGTAGCCGTAGAGCTGCGGATCGGCCGGCCGCGCCAGGCCGATGCTGGCCGAGATGCGCCGTCCCGGCTCGCTGGTCTCGGCGCGCGCCAGCACGCAGTAGGTGATCTCGCCGGGCTGCAGCGTGGCGACGCCGGCCTCGCGCGCAATCAGCCCGCAGCCCGCCGGCAGGATCGACGAGACGCTGACGAGGTTCTGCTGCTCGATGTCCGCGTCGCGGAGGGCGTATTCGAATGCCGTCAACTGATGGCGATGCACGCCCCTGCCACGCGTAAGGAAGACGACCTGCGGTGTCTGGCTCATGCGCGGTCGCAGCCCAGCCTGGGGACACGGGGTGATCGTAGCCCCCGCCACCACCACGGTCCACCGCCGCCGGCATGGGTGCTTAATACGCCGGACAGGCTGGAAGACCCAACACTCCAATTTGCGCGCCCTGAACGTGTTGGGTCTGCGCTTCGCTTGACCCAACCTACATTTGCCGCCGCAGACGCGCCGCGAGCTGCGCCTCGATAGCGGCGAGCTCGGGCGTCCATGCGGCGGCGCGCGAGGCCATCAGGTTGGCCTGCGATTTCAGGATCAGGCCGTCGTCGAGCGCCCTGAGGCGGTTGGCCTTGAGGGTGGCGCCGGTGGTCGTGATGTCCACGATCAGCTCGGCGAGGCCCGCCGCGGGCGTGCCCTCGGTGGCGCCCAGGCTTTCGACGATGCGGTAGCCCGTCACGCCCATCTGCGCGAAGAAGCGCCGCGTCAGGTTCATGTACTTGGTGGCGACGCGCACGCGGCGGCCGTGCAGGCGCCGGAACGCCACCGACATCTGCTCCAGGTCGGCCATGCGCCGCACGTCGAGCCAGCACGCTGGCACCGCCACCACCACGTCGGCGAGGCCGAAGCCCAGCGGCACCAGGAAGCGCACGCGCCCATCCGCATCCGCCATGGTCTCGCGGATCAGGTCCTCGCCGGTGACGCCCAAGTGGGCCGCGCCGGTCTTGAGGAACTGGGCGATCTCAGAGGACGACACGAGGTTCACTTCCACGCCGGGGAAGCCCTCGATCTCCGCCTTGTAGCCGCGCGCCGCGCCCGACGACCTGGTGACGACGAGGCCCGCGCGCGCCAGGGCGGCGTTGCACCGCTCCATAAGCCGTCCCTTGGACGGCAGCGCCAGGACCAGCTTGCCGTTCATGGCGCGCCCCCCGGCCCGGCCTCCTGCAGGGCCGACAGCAGCCGCTCGGTGTGGATCGAGGCCCCCACCGCGGGTACGTTCGCCGGGGCGCCGACCTGGGCCAGCAGGCTGTCGTAGCGCCCGCCGCCGGCCACCGGGCTCCGCGGCCCCAGCGCCGGCGCGATCACCTCGAACACAAAGCCCGTGTAGTACTCCAGGTTGCGCCCGAACTCAGCGGAGAACTCGGCGTCAGCGGTGCTCACGCCGGTCGCCTCGATGCGGTCGAGGCGGCGCGCGAAGGCGTCGAGACCCGCGGAGAGGTCGATGCCGCGGCCGCGTGCCAGCGTGCCCAGCCGGTCTGCCACGGCGCGCACCGGCGCCTTCACGGCCACGTACGCCTCGATCAGCGCCGCCGTCTCGGCGCGCAGCGGCTGCTCGCGCCGGTCGGCGGCCTCCGCCAGCAGGCGCTCGGAGATCTCGGCCACCGAGCGCGTGCCGACCGGCTCGATGCCCAGCCTGTCCAGATGCTCCGCGACCAGCGCCTCGGCGGCAGCGGGGTTGTCCGGATCGAGCCGGTCGATCAGGTCGTCCATGCGATCGTCGGGCGCACCGCGGCGCCGCCGCGCGGCGTTCGAGGACAGGCGCGCCAGCTCGGCGCGGAACGCGTCTGGGCGCCAGAACTGGTGCCTTAGGCGCCAGCGCCAGCGCTCGGGCATATCGAGCGCGTTGATGAGCGCCGCGAACAGCCCGAGGTCGCCGAGGCGCAGCCGCACGGGCCCGAGCCCCGCCTCGCGCAGCGCGGCGACGATGAGCGCCAGCACGGCCGCGTCATCCTGCTCGCGGTCCGGCGCCGCGAACGACTCGATGCCCGCCTGGTGGAACTCGCGCGGATGCGCGCGGCCGGCGCCCGCCGACTGGTAGCGGAAGGCGGAGCCCGAGTAGCAGTAGCGTGCCTGCGTGCCGGCCGCGGCGTGCCGCTCCAGGTGCAGCCGGCAGGTCGGCACCGTGAGGTCGGGACGCAGGCACAGCTCGGCGCCGTCGGGATCGGTGAACACGTAGGTGCGCGCGCGCAGGCTCTCGCCCACCACGTCGAGGAACAGATCCGCCGGCTGTATGATGGGCGGCTCCACCCGCTCGTACCCCGCCCGCGCGAACGCGCCCATCAGCCGCTGCGCCAGCGCGTCCAGGGCCTCGATGTCGGCCGATGTGGAGGTGGCGGACATCTAGCCGCCCTCCACCAACGTAGGTCGGGTCGAGCGCCAACGAAGACCCAACAGACCTATCCGAAGGGGTGTTGGGTCTGCGCTTCGCTTGACCCAACCTACGCGTGCCTGCATGGCTCAGCCCCTGTGGCGCGTCAGGAGTCCGCGCACGGCGGCCACCAGGTTGGCTTCGGGCACGGAGAACTGGGCGGGGCGGCCCTCGCGCCACTCCCGGCTGTCCTTGATGGTGGCCGCGGCCCTGGCGCCCTCGATCAGGTCCTTGATCTGCACTTCGCCCTTGGCCCGCTCATCGCTGCCCTGGATCACGACGCACGGGGCGCCGCGCCTGTCCGCGTACTTCATCTGCGCCTTCACGGCGGCGGTGCCGAGGTACATCTCGGCGCGGATGCCGGCCGCGCGCAGCGCCTGCACCATGCGCTGGTAGTCGGCGATGCGGTCCTTCTCCATCACCAGCACCACCACCGGCCCGGCCGCGGCGGCCGGCTTGTCCTTGTTGAGCGCCGCCAGCGCCGCCGCCAGCCGCGACACGCCGATGGAGAAGCCGGTGGCCGGCACCTTGGTTCCGAGGAAGCGCTCGACCAGCCCGTCGTACCGCCCCCCGCCGCCGACGGAACCAAAGCGGACAGTCTCTCCGTCGTCGTTCTTCACCTCAAAGGTGAGCTCAGCTTCGAACACGGGGCCGGTGTAGTATTC
>DATBKR010000256.1:0-27121 GCA_036555805.1 Hyphomicrobiaceae bacterium
CACGGCTCCGACATCGGCGGCTCGATCCGCATCCCGGCCTCCTGGTGCGGCGGCGTGGGCCTCAAGCCCTCGCGCATGCGCGTCTCCGTCGGCCCGGTGGTGGACGAGGGCGGCTGGGGCTACTCCATGAACTTCGTGCAGGCCAAGAGCGTTCGCGATGCGGCCACGATGCTCGACTGCGTATCGGTCCCGCAGCCCGGCGACCCCTTCATCATCCCCAAGCCCGACCAGCCCTACGCCACCCTCGCCACCAAGGCGCCGGGCAAGTTCAGGGTCGGCATCGTGCTCGACGAGCTGCTGGGTATCGAGGTGGACCCGGAAGTGGCCCAGGCGGTGCAGGCGACAGGCAGGGCTCTGGCCGACATGGGCCACGCGGTGGAAGTGGCGAAGGTGGAGATCGACGGCGACGCCATGGTGCGCGCCACCACCGACATCTTCTTCTTCGGTTTCAACTCGCGCCTCGACGGCTACGCCAGGCGCAGCGGCCACAAGGTCGGCCCCGACACCCTGGAGCCCGTGATCCTCTCCGTCTACGAGGCCGCCAGGGAGATCACGGTGGCGCGCTTCATTGCCGCCAACGCAGCGGCCAACACGGCGCGCCGCCGCCTCGGCCAATTCTTCACGAAGTACGATATCTGGCTTTCGCCAACCACCGCGCGGGTGGCCGAGCCCTGGGGCCGCTATCACTTGTCCAAGCCCGGCGTCGGCTGGCACAACCTGATCGAGGAGCTGTTCAAGCCGCCTTGCCAGTACACCATCCCGCACAACGTCATGGGCACGCCGGCCATGTCGCTGCCGCTCGCCATGCACTCCACCGGCGTGCCCATCGGCGTGCAGATCGCCGCCAGACCGGCCGCAGAGCACCTGCTCCTGCAGCTCAGCACCGTCCTGGAGGCGTCCATGCCGTGGCGCGACCGTGTCGCCCCGCTGCACGTGTCCAGGGCCTGATGCACGGGGCGGACGGCCGCCGGCGGTCACAGCAGCGACTGGAGCTGGCGCAGTTCGTCCATGCCGAGGTCCGAGACGGCCCAATAGACGACGCCGCCCCTGCGCCAGGTCAGCAGGTTGTAGCCGCGCTCCGTGAGCGCACGCGGCGGGCTGTCGGTGGCGTCGGGCGACGGCCACGCGAACACGTTGACGACGTGCAGCCTGCGGCGGTAGACGAGGGCGGCCACGCGCCGCCCGCCGATGTAGTCGAGACGGCCGCCGACGAGCGGAAAGCCCTCGGCCGCGAGGTCTCTCACGGTGGGCGCAAAGTCGAGCCGCCCCGCAAACCACGGCTTGACGGTGTGAGTGTCGGACGAGGCGACCTGAGTCGGGCTGTCCTGCAGCAGCGAGCGCACGTGCGCCGCGAACACGTCGCGCGCCAGCGCTTCCCTGCGGTCCAGGCGCGCCATCACGTAGGCGGTGGCGCCTGCCGTCACAATGCAGGCTATGAGGAGCGCGGCGGCCTGGGCGAGCCAGCTCCGGCCGGCAAGAGCGCCCAGCGGCCCGCCGAAGCGCGGCGCCGGCGCCTCGCCCGCGTCCCCGGCCATCCGGCGCCGCACGTCGGCCAGGAGGCCCTGCGGCACGGGCTCGCGGCCCAGCGCCGCCACCTGCCGGCTCAGGCGCTGCAGGTCCTCCGCAAGCGCGGAGCAGGCCGCGCAGCCGCCCAGGTGCGCCGCCATCTCGCGGCGCGTCTCGGCATCGAGCTCCTGGTCGAGATAGGCGCCGAGGATCTCGGCCACCCTGTCACACTGCATCGCTTTCGTCTTTCTTCATCATGCGGGCGAGCGTCCGCCGCAGCTCGGCACGGGCCCGCGCCAGCCGCGACATCACGGTGCCGATGGGCACGCCCGTCAGCCTGGCAATCTCGCGGTAGGACAGCGCCTCGATCTCGCGCAGCACGACCACCTCGCGAAAGATCGGAGCCAGCTCGGCGAGCGCCGTCCTCACCATCGCCTGCTCGCCCGCGCCAAGCAGCGCCTCCTCCGCCGAAGGCCCCTCCGCGGCCACCTGCAGGGCCGCCTCGCCGCCGACCCGGTCGGAGACGGCGGCGTCGAACGGGATGACGTTGGTCGCGCGCGCCCGGTCGCCCAATCTGCGGTAGGCGACGTTGCGCACGATCTGCAGCAGCCACGGCCGGATATCCCCGCCGCGGAAGCCCGCAAAGCTGCGCCAGGCGCGCAGGTAGGCGTCCTGCACGGCATCCTCGGCGTCGGGCCGGCTGCGCAGCAGCCAGAACGCGAGGTTGTAGGCGGCAGGCATGTGCGCCAGGGCCAAGCGTTCGAACTGCGCCCGCTCCGTCATGGATCCGCTTGGAGTCCGCTCTGCCGATCGGGCCAACCGCGATCGTTCACGGTCTATATCTGCCGCCCCGCCGGTTTATTCCACGAATTCGTGAACGCGGCCCCGCCGTGACGGGCAGCCGGCGGGGAATAACCGGGCCGGCGCGGGAGTCTCGGCCGCGTGCGCAGAGGCGCACCCGCAAGGAAACCGCTGCATCAGGCCCACAAGGAAATTCACCATGCACAGCCCTTCACGTCGCGACGTGCTCGTTTCGGCCGGCCTCGCCGCCGCGCTCGGGGTCACCTCGCGTGTCGCGTTGATCGGCCCGGCAAGCGCGCAGAAGACGCCGGGGCCGGCCACGCCCTTCTACAGGTACAAGGTGGGCGCATTCGACATCACGGAGGTCTACGACGGCATCTGGGAGAAGGCGCACGACCCCGCCTTCTTCAAGAACGCCAGCGTCGACGATGTGAAGAGTGCGCTGCGGGCGGCGGGCGAGACCGACGAGTTCGTCCCCATCCCGTTCACGCCCATGGCCGTCTCGACCGGCCGCGAACTCATCCTGTTCGATCCCGGCACCGGCGGCCAGGTGCAGCCGACGGCGGGCAAGTTCCTGCAGAACCTGAAGGCGGCCGGGATCGACCGCGCCAAAGTCACCAGGATCATGATCTCCCACATGCACCCGGACCACATCTTCGGGCTGATGGAGAAGGAGACCAACGCCCAGGTCTATCCCAACGCCGAGATCGTGGTGTCGGTGCCGGAGTACAAGTTCTGGACCGACCCGGCCGTCGTGGCGAAGCTGGCCCCGGCGCGGCGCGGCCTGGCGCAGCGCATCCAGGCCACCTTCCCGAAGTGGAAGAACGTGCGCCAGGTCGAGGGCGAGGTGGAGGTGGCGCCCGGCATCCGCACCGTCGTCGCGCCGGGGCATACGCCCGGTCACATCGCGTTCCATGTCTCCTCGGGCAACGCGCAGATGATCTACTCGGCGGATACCTTCTACCAGCCCGCCTTCTCGATGAAGACGCCGGAGTGGCAGGGCGCGTTCGACCAGGACGGGCCTACCGCCGAGCGTTCTCGGCGCATGCTGGCCGAGCGGCTGGCGGCCGACAAGGTCCTGGTCACGGGCTACCACTTCCCCTGGCCGGGCGGCGGCACCTTGTCCCGCGACGGCTCGGCCTATGCGCTCACGCTGAGCAAGGTATGAGACGACGCGCCAGGCGGAGCCGGTGCGCGGCTCCGCCATCAGAGCCGAGATCAACCGAAGAGGAATTGGAGCCCACCCATGGCCATCAAGTCCGTGCTTGCCGTCTGCGTCGGCATCACCATGGCGTCCGCCGCGGCGTATGCGGTCGACACCGAGACCACGACCACGGCGCCCGACCTCGCCCACGTCCGCTCCAGCATCAAGGCCAAGGACTTCAAGGCCGCCATCGCCGAGCTCAACGGCATGGTCGACAAGGGCGTCCAGCGCGCCGACGTCTACAACCTCTTGGGCTTCTCGCTGCGCAAGAGCGGGGACTACGCCAAGGCGCTCACCTTCTACAAGAAGGCGCTCGACTTCGACGCCGACCACAAGGGCGCGCGCGAGTATCTGGGCGAGCTCTACGTGGATACCGGCCAGCTGCCGAAGGCGCAGGAGCAGCTTGCCGTTCTGGTCCGGCTCTGCCCCCAGGGCTGCGAGGAGCGCGAGGACCTCGAAAAAGCCATCGCCGCGGCGCAACCTCGGGGGCGACCCCAGACGCAACCCAGGACGAATTGAGGCAGCCCTCCCCATGAAACTCCAGCCCTCGGGGCCGCTGGCGGCGGCCGGACTCACGGTCGGCCGGCTGCTGCTGGCGTCGCTTTTCATCCTCGAAGGCTGGAGCAAGGTCCAGGGCTACCAGGCCGCGGCGGACTACATGACCGGCTTCGGTGTGCCCAGCGTACTGCTGCCTGCGGCAATCGCGCTGGAGCTGGGCGGCGGCCTGCTGATCGCGGTCGGGTGGCAGGCACGGATCGCGGCGGCTGCGCTGGCCGCCTTCTGCGTCGCGACCGCCGTCATCTTCCACAACCAGGTGTCGAACAGCAACCAGCTCCTCCACTTCGAGAAGGACTTGGCGATCGCCGGCGGCCTGCTGGTGCTGGCGCTCGCCGGCGCGGGCCGCTGGTCGCTCGACGGACGTGCCTGACGGCCAGCGGGGCCCGCCTAGCGTCGCCGCGTCCAGGTCGCGTCGTAGCGCCGGCAGCGGTCGCCGGCGCCGTCGTGAACCAGGGATTCGATCTCGCCGGGGGAGATGCCGATGTCGTGCAGCGTGCGGGCATCGAGCGAGCGCAGCAGCAGAACGGTGGCCTTGCGGGCGCGCCAGTCCCAGTATGCGCGCCAGCGGTTGCGCGCGAGACGCGCAACGCGCGCAGCAACGGATAAACGGACAGAGAACGGGCCCTGGAATTGGCGCTGTCCGGCCCGCGCGGGCGACTGTGGGCTGCTCATGAGGGTCATCTGGCGAGTCATCGGTGGCTCCTTCTTGTCTTGCCCGGCACTATCGCCGATGCGCCTGACAGCCTCCTGTCAGGAGCCCGATGCACTCCTGACAACGTGCTGTCAGGAGCGGTAGGATAGGGTCGGGACCTTGCGGGGTCAGACCCCTCGCGACCGCGGGTTTTCTTTCTCTGGGGGAGCAGAAGCGTGCGCCGCGCCGACCGACTGTTCGAGATCATCCAATCCCTGCGCCGCCAGAGCCTGGTGCGCGCCCGCGACCTCGCCGCCGCCCTGGAGGTGTCGGAGCGCACCATCTACCGCGACATCCAGGACCTGGTGGCGAGCGGCGTGCCCATCGAGGGCGAGGCGGGCGTGGGATACGTGCTCAAGGCCGGCTTCGACCTGCCGCCACTGATGTTCAAGGAGCAGGAGATCGAGGCGCTGGTGCTCGGCGCGCGCATCGTGGAGTCATGGGCCGACGCCGAGCTGGCCAAGGCGGCGAGCGACGTGATCGCCAAGGTGCAGGCGGTGATTCCCGATCGCCTGCGCGACTACATGGCCAACACCGCGCTGCTGGCGCCGCCGCACCACTATATGGAGCCGATCTCGTTCGACGTCGCGGAGTTGCGCCGCGCCCTGCGCAGCCAGCTCAAAGTGCGGTTTTCCTATCGCGACGCGCAGGCCGAGGCATCGGAGCGCACGGTGCGGCCGCTATGCCTCGCCTACTACGGCCCGGTGTGGCTCCTGTCGGCCTGGTGCGAGCTGCGCGGCGACTTCCGCACCTTCCGCCTCGACCGCATCGCCGAGTTCGCGGTATCCGGCGAGAAGTTCCGCCCCGAGCCCGGCAAGACGCTGCACGACTTCCTGAAGCGCGACCACACCTGGACCCGGTCGAGGGCGGCGCCCAATGGGAGGGATGCGCCCAACGGGAAATGCGAGCGGGATTGGCTAGGCAGAGGCATCACGCCCAACGGCAATGGCGCGTAGCACATCGGCTCGTCGCGGGGGTGATGCCCACGCGGCGCGGGGCTCGCGGCTTGACCGGGTGGGCCTGCCCCCTGAGAGTGGAGGGCCCTCGCTCATTCCACCGGGGACACACAGCCATGCCCATGGCCGTAGCCGCTGCAGGGCCCAACCGGGCGCTCCTCGGCATTCTCTGCATGCTGCTGGCGAGCTCGCTGTTCCCGGTGATGAACGGCCTCGTGCAGGTCTTGAGCGCGCGCTACAGCACGGAGCAGATCGTGTGGGCGCGCGCGGCCTCGCACTTCGTGTTCATCCTGGCCGTGTTCGCGCCGCGCTATGGCCCCGCGCTCGTGCGCAGCGCCACGCCGGGGTGGCAGATCGTCCGCTCGGCGGTCCATCTGTGCTCGATGGTGTGCTTCTTCACGGGCGTGAAGTACCTGCCGCTCGCCAAGGCCTCCTCCATCAGCTTCCTCGCGCCGTTCTTCGTCGCCCTCCTGGCGTGGCCGATCCTGGGCGAGCGCATGACGGCCGGGCGCATCGGCGCGGTGATCGTCGCCTTCGTGGGCGCCCTCGTCATTATCCGGCCGGGCAGCGAGGTGTTCCAGTGGGCGTCGCTGTTCATGCTGGGCAGCGCGCTGTGCTACGCGCTCTACCAGATCCTGACGCGGCGCGTGACGCGCCAGGACAGCGCCGAAACCTCCGCCGTCTACGCCGCGCTGGTCGGCACGGTGGTGATGTCGATGGTGGTGCCGTTCGCGTGGACGCCGGCCGCCACCTGGACCGACGCCGCCCTGCTGTTCTCGCTCGGCATCATCGGCGGCACCGGCCACTATTTCGTGGCGCGCGCCATGACCTACGCCCAGGCCAACATCGTCGCCCCGTTCGGCTACTGGCAGCTGGTGGGCGCCGTGATCGTCGGCTACCTGATTTCCGGCTATCTCCCCGACGCCTTCACCTGGATCGGCGCCGGGATCATCGTCTCAGCCGGCGTGTACATCGCCTGGTGCGAGGCCGCAGCCAAGGGCGCGGAACGCGCCCTCACTCCGCGGAGCGCTTGACCTCGGCGGGCTCGGGCTCGGCGCCGGCGATCTCCGTGATGAGCTTCTTGAGGACGGCCTCGGCGAAGGCCTCGTAGGACTCGGCCACGATGGAGAAGGCGTTCGGGCCGCCGATGACGTTGGTGAGGTAGTACTGGTCGAGCCCCGGCTCCAGCGCCAGGATCGGCAGGCCGTTGATGGTGGCGCCCTCGCGCACCGCGTCGTCGCGCGCCTCGGCCGCGGGCCGGCCGCGGTTGTTGGCGCCATCGCCGGACACGTCGATCACCTGCCGGCCGCCGGTGGCCTTGCTCTGGGGGAACAGCGTCATGGCGTAGTCGATGGCGCCGCTGATCGACGTGCCGCCGCCGTAGAGCTGACGCGTGGTGTGCTCGATGGCGTCGGCCAGCGTGGCCGCGGAGGCCTCGTCGCTGATGACCATCCACGGCACCACCTGCGCCTGCTGGGCAGGCCCCGTCCATTGCGCCATGGTCACGGCAATGGCGCGCGACGATCCGGCCCGGATGGCCTCGATCACGCGCCAGCTGCGGAATGCCTGGGCGTAGCCCTGCTGCTGCAGCTTGAAGCGGTCGTCGCTGACGCTGCCGGAGACGTCGACGGCGAGGACCAGCTGCAGGTCCACCACCGCCTGCGCGACGGCGGACGTAACGCCGCCCGTCGCCAGCGCGGCGACGGCGAGGAGGGCGCGAAGCCGGATGGCGAGGCGGCCGGCCACGGGGCTCACCCGCCCGCGATCTGCGGCATGATGTGGACCTCGCTGCCCGCCGCGATCTCCTGGAACAGGGCGTGCTGGTAGATCTGGCCGTCGATGGCAACCGCCGGGCCCTGATCGAGGTGCGGCGCCAGCGCGGGGAAGTCGCGGCTCAAGCGCGCGAACAGCTGGCGCACGCTCACCGCCTCCACCTCCATCTCGGCGATGCCGCCGGTGAAGCGGCGCAGGTTGCCGGTCAAGGTCACGCGAGCCATGTGCTCCTCTTCGGTGCTCCTCTGGCGCTCCTCAGGACGTTCCTGCGCCGGATGGCCCCTCGGCACGCCGCTTCAACATGACGCCGATATCGTACGCGCGCGCCTTCGCAATGCCGAGGTCGTCCGCAGCGGTTTTTGCCGCTTCACTGAGACTCATCACAGAGAGCATCGGTGTCAATTTCGCGGCAATGGCCTCGTCGGTCACCGCCTGCGGGAACGGCGGACCGACCAGCACCACCATCTCGCCTCTGGGGTTCGCCTCGGCGGCCCACTTGGCGAGTTCTTCGGGTATGCCGCGGCGCACCTCCTCGTAGAGCTTGGTCAGCTCGCGCGCCACGGCGGCGTCGCGCGGCCCCAGGACGCGGCCGATATCCGCCAGGCTTTCGGCAAGCCGCGACGGCGCCTCGAAGAACACCAGCGTAGCCTGCACGTCCTTGAGCTCCGCGAGGCGGGTGCGCCGGGCGCTCTCCCGTGCGGGCAGGAAGCCTGCAAACAGGAACGTGTCGGTGGCCAGGCCGGCGCTGGTGAGGGCCGCCAGGGCAGCGCTCGGGCCTGGCAGGCTCACCACGCTATGCCCGGCGGCCAGCGCCTCGCGCACCAGCTTGTAGCCGGGGTCGGAGACCAGCGGCGTGCCCGCATCGCTGATGAGGGCCACCGACTTGCCCGCCGCCAGTTCGCCCAGGATGCGCGGCCGCTCGCGCTGGGCGTTGTGCTCGTGATAAGGGCGCAACGGACGCGCGATCGCGAAGTGGGCGAGCAGGATAGCGCTGTGGCGGGTGTCCTCGCAGCACAGCAGGTCGGCGCGGGCCAGCGTCGCCAGCGCCCTCAGCGTGATGTCGCCGAGGTTGCCGATCGGCGTTGCCACCAGGTAGAGTCCGGTCGGCAGGGGCTGCGCCAGCAGCACGCTCAGTTGCTCAGCGGCGCGGCGCGCCACCGGTGCCATGGCTTCGGTCGTCTCCAGGGCGGGGCCTCGCCTTCGCTCGCAATTGCACACCGAAACTCGACGCCGATCAGACTACCCCAGGCTGGTCGCGGCGCGATAGCCGGGTCGAACCCGAGACAAGCCTGGCCTTTGCCCTTGCCCTGCCTTGTTGCGGCCTTTAGCTGGAGCCAGTTGGGGGCTGGCCTGGGGGCCGATTTGTGCTGAGCGTTGCTGGACTGCGCCGCCTGGCGGCTGTCGCATGGGGTGTCACAGCGGGGCTGGCGGGCGCGGTTTTGGTAGCCGGGTGCACCGTCAGCGGCCCCGGGTCGGCGCTGCAACCGGTGGCGCTCAATTCTCCGCCGGCCGCGCCCGTGAAGGTCGCCATTCTCGTTCCTCTCTCCAGCCAGGGGCATCCGGGCGTTATCGCCCGCAGCCTCAAGCAGGCGGCCGAGCTTGCCCTGTTCGAGCGCGACAACCGCAGCCTGGTGCTGATGGTCAAGGACGACAAGGGCACCCCCGAGGGCGCCCAGGCCGCCGCCGAGGACGTGGTGAAGCGCGGTGCCACGCTCATCCTCGGGCCGCTCTACGCCAAGTCCGTGGCCGCGGTGGCACCGGTGGCGCGCAAGGCGAAAGTGCCGGTGGTCGCCTTCTCCAGCGACCGCGACGTGGCCGGCAACGGCGTCTACCTGTTGAGCTTCCAGCCGACGCCGGACGTGGAACGCATCGTCGCCTATGCCGCCAAGCACGGCCTGAAGCGGTACGCCGCGCTGGTGCCGCAGGACGCGTTCGGCAAGCTGGTGGAGCCGGTGTTCCGGGAGGCGGTGACGCGCGCGGGAGGCAGCGTGGCGATGGTGGAGACCTATCCGCCCAACGCCAACGCCATGCTGGCGCCGCTGCGCAAGATCAGCACGGACATCACCACCGCGGAGGCCGAGGGCGCGCCGGTGGACGCGCTGTTCCTTCCGGGCGGGCAGGAGTACCTGGAGCTGCTGGCGCGGCTGTTGCCGCAGGCCAAGATCGACACGGGCAAGGTGAAGCTGTTGGGCACCGGCGGCATGGACTACCCCAACGCCGGGCGCGACGCCGCCCTGGTCGGCGCGTGGTACCCGGGGCCTGACCCGCGCGGGTGGAGCGACTTCGCGCAGAAGTATGCCAAGACCTACCAGGCGGCGCCGCCGCGCATCGCCGGCCTGGCTTACGACGCTGTGAACCTGGCCATCGCACTGGCGGTGGACCCGTCGGGGCAGGGCTTCTCCGCCACGGCGCTGACGCGGGCCGGCGGATTCACGGGCATCGACGGCGCCTACCGTTTGCTGCCGGACGGCACCACCGACCGGTCGCTCGCCATCCTGGAAGTGCAGAAGTTCGGCTCCGCCGTGGTCGAGGCTCCACCCAGCGGCCCCGGCACCCCCACCGCCGCCGCGGCGGCGTCTAGCGGCGGGTTCAGCCTGTTCAAGATGCTGCAGTAGCGGTGTGCGGCGTCGTGGGTCCCCGATTCCAGGGCTGTGGGGTCTCCAGCACTTCCGCGGCTTCCCCTCTTCGTTGATTACCGACGCCCGACTGGGCCGACGCCGCCTCCCGACGGATCGGGGCGCCTGTGTGGTATCCTCACGCAATGATCAAAACGACTCGCTCCCCTGTCGACATATCGAGTGCCGAATTCCGCGCCCGCGCCGAACGGCGGCGGGCAACGTGGACGATCACCCGCTATCGCAGCCTCGACGAGATGAAACGCGACGAGTACAGATATTGGGTCCGGCGACCGGGGCATGAGCGCTTGGCAGCCGGGGCGGAGCTTTCGCGGCTGACCTACGCCATGAAGGGCGACAATGTTCAAGAATTTCGTCGAACTCTTGTCCGCCTTAAACGCTAAGCGGGTGCGCTACCTGATCGTAGGAGGGTATGCGGTGATCTTTCATGCGCAACCGCGTGCCACCAAGGATCTCGACATCCTGATAAGGGCAGACCCTCGCAATGCTGTCGCCGTTTACGCTGCGCTCCAGGAGTTTGGGGCGCCTGTTCGCAGCTTTGGACCGTCGGACTTCACGCAGCCTGGCTTCTTCTTCCGAATAGGACGCCCGCCGCAAGCTGTTGATATCTTGCTCGACATCAGTGGTATAGATTTTGATGACGCTTGGGCGCACAGAGTGCGGAGGGTTGTGGACCCGGAAACAGGGCTCAAGGCCAACATCATCTCTGCGGACGACCTGATCGCCGCCAAGCTCGCTTCAGGCCGCCCCCAAGATCTCGCGGATGTGGCCGCCCTGCGCGAAGCCGATGAGGCTGGGCGAGCCGCTTCGAGCCAGCCAAAGTTGAAGAAACGCAAGCACGCCAAGGGCCGGTCGCGACGATAGCCCCATTGCGTCGCCGCCGCCGGCAGGAGAGCGCGCATCGGCGATGGCGCTTCGGCCCACTGCGAGTGGTCGTTGCGCTCAATCGCCCCACACCTCGCGGGCGATGTCCACCACCAGGCGCAGTTTGGCCCACTGCTCGTCCTCGGTGAGGACGTTGCCTTCCTCGGTGGAGGCGAAGCCGCACTGGGGGGAGAGGCAGAGCTGGTCGAGCGGGGCGTACCTGGCGGCCTCGTCGAGGCGGCGCTTGATGTCGTCCTTTTTCTCCAGCGCCCCGGTCTTGGAGGTGACGAGGCCCACCACCACGCGCTTCTTGCCCTTGGGCAGGAAGCGCAGCGGCTCCAGCCCGCCGGCGCGGTCGGTGTCGTACTCAAGGAAATAGCCGTCGTAGTCGATGCCGGCGAGCAGCTGCTCGGCAACCGGTTCGTAGCCGCCCTCCGAGATCCAATGCGAGCGGAAGTTGCCGCGGCAGACATGGGTGGTGACGACCATGTCCGCGGGCTTCGACTTGAGCGCCGCGTTGATGGTCCGGGCGTAGATGCCGGGCAGCGCGTCCACGTCCTCGCCGCGCGCCCGCACTTTCTCCCGCTCGTCGGCGGAGCAGAGGTAGCCCCAGGTCGTGTCGTCGAGCTGCAGGTAGCGGCAGCCGGCGTCGTAGAAGGCCTTGATCGCCTTGCCGTAGAGGGTGCCGAGGTCGTCGAAGAATGCGCCCATCTCCGGATAGACCCCGCTGCTGACGGTGCCGCGCCCGTTGCGCAGGTGCAGCACCGACGGGGCCGGGATCGTCATCTTGGGCGTGACGCTGGTGGTGGCCTTGACGAACCTGAAGTGCTCCAGCATCCGGTGATCGGCGGGGAAGTCGAGCTTGCCCGTCACGCGCACCGCGCGTGCCGAGGTCTGGATGCCCTTGAACTGGATGCCCTGCTCGGCCTGATAGACCTCGACGCCATCGAGGCCGCCGAAGAAGTCGAAGTGCCACCAGGAGCGGCGGAACTCGCCGTCGGTGGCGAGCTTGAGGCCCACCTCCTCCTGCTTCCTGGCGATCTTCCGGATCTCCTCGTCCTCGACCGCGCCAAGCTCGGCCGGTGTGATCTCGCCCTTCTCGCGCCTGGCGCGCGCCTCCTTGAGCGGGGCGGTGCGGAGCAGGCTGCCGACCTCGTCGGCGCGGTAGGGGGCGATGGTGTCCGGCATGGGAGCTCCTCTCAGGTCTGCTGGCGGCCGTTGGGCGTGGGACCCAGCCGTCTCGTTGGGTTGCCAGCCCACTGTAGCCCCGGCGCGGCAGACTGACCACGCGCCCGCGGGACGCATCCCATTGCGGCGGGGTCAGACCCGTCGCCTCGAACCTGGGAGTTTCATTTCGAGCGCAGAAGGCGGGGTCAGACCCCTCGCCTCGAACCTGGGAGTTTCATTTCGAGCGCAGAAGCGAGGGGTCTGACCCCAGTGCGACTCCGTCGAAATCAACGTCCTGCAGCCCCGCGGCTTTACGCATGCACTTGGCGCGGCTAAACCGGGCGCAATTGCGAACCCCGTTTTACGAAGCCGAAGCCATGGGGTCAGACCCGCAGGGTCTGACCCCATGGAACCGACCATCCAAACCATGGCCAAACCGCGCAAGGTCCACATCAAGACGTTCGGCTGTCAGATGAACGTCTACGACAGCGAGCGCATTGCCGAGCTGCTGGCGCCGCTGGGCTATGCCGAGACTTCCGCGGTGGAGGAGGCCGACGTCGTCGTGCTCAACACCTGCCACATCCGCGAGAAGGCGGCCGAGAAGGTCTATTCCGACCTTGGGCGCATCCGCGAGATCAAGGAGCGCCGGCGCGGGCTGGGCCGGGACACCATCGTGACGGTTGCGGGGTGCGTGGCGCAGGCCGAGGGTGCGGAGATCGTGCGGCGCGAGCCCAGCGTGGACGTGGTTGTGGGGCCGCAGAGCTATCACGAGCTGGGCGCGCTGCTGGCGCGCGTCAAGGCGCAGCGCGCGCCGGTGGTCGAGACGGAGTTCCCCGAGAAGGACAAGTTCGCCGCCCTGCCCGCGCGCGCCGGAGCCGCCGCGCCCACGGCGTTTCTCACGGTGCAGGAGGGCTGCGACAAGTTCTGCACGTTCTGCGTCGTCCCCTACACGCGCGGTGCGGAATATTCGCGCCCCGTGACCGACGTGGAAGCCGAGGCGCGCCGGCTCGTGGACGGGGGCGTGCGCGAGATCACGCTCCTCGGCCAGAACGTCAACGCCTACCACGGCGCGGGGCCCGACGGCCGCCCATGGTCGCTGGCGGAGCTGATCGGCCAGCTCGCGCGCATCGAGGGGCTCCAGCGCCTGCGCTACACCACCAGTCACCCGTGCGACATGAGCGACGACCTGGTCGCCGCGCACCGCGACGAGCCAAAGCTCATGCCGTGCCTGCACCTGCCGTTCCAGGCCGGCTCTGACCGTATCCTCGCCGCCATGAACCGCAGGCACACGCGCGCCGACTATCTCGGGCTGATTGAGCGCATCCGCGCCGCGCGGCCCGACATCGCGCTCTCTACGGACGTGATCGTGGGTTTCCCCGGCGAGACTGAGGCCGAGTTCGAGGCCACGCTTGCGCTGCTCGAAGAGGTGGGCTTCGCCCAGGCCTACACCTTCAAGTACAGCCCCAGGCCTGGGACGCCGGCTGCGGCCATGGATCAGCTTCCCGAGGAGGTGAAGGACCGCAGATTGCGGCGCGTGCTGGACGTAGTGGGCGCCAGCCAGACGGCGTTCAACGCCGGCTGTGTCGGGAGCGTACTTCCCGTGCTCCTGGAGCGGCCCGGCCGGCATCCCGGGCAGCTCGTCGGGCGCTCGCCTTTTATGCAATCGGTGCACGTGGGTGCAGATTCGTCATTCTGCGGTCACATGGTGGAGGTTGAAATCCTCGCCGCCGGTGCCAATAGTCTTACTGGAAAGTTGACATCGGCCGCTTGAGGCGGGCCGCCGCAATTGTGGTAGGCTGGCGTGATAGGGATTCGGATAGCGAGCATGCTTCGGGAGGTTGCCTAATTGTCTGGCATGCGCGGGCCAGCGACACCGCACGCCGGCAAGCCCGCCAAAGTTGCGCACGCGCGTGTGGTGGTGCCTTTCGAGGATAACCGCCACTTGAACCGCCTGCTCGGCGAATACGACGGGCATCTGGCATTGATCGAGGATCGTCTCGGCATCGAGACGCACGCGCACGGCAACGTGGTGACCCTCACCGGGCCGGTCGAGGCCTGCGCCACCGCGCGCGAGGTGCTCGAGAAGCTCTACGCACGCATCCGCCGCGGCGAGGACATCGGCGCCGGCGACGTGGACGGGCTCCTCCGCCACAGCAAGGCCGAGCCCGACGGCCAGGACAACCTGCCGCAGATCCGCACGCGCCGCCGCGTGATCACCGCGCGCTCGCCGAACCAGAGCCACTACATCCGGGCGCTGGACCAGTCCGACCTGGTATTCGGGCTCGGCCCGGCCGGCACCGGCAAGACCTACCTTGCCGTGGCCCACGCCGCCCAGTGCCTGGAGCGCGGGCAGGTGGAGCGCATCGTGCTGTCGCGGCCCGCGGTGGAGGCGGGCGAGCGGCTGGGCTTCCTGCCTGGTGACATGCGCGAGAAGGTGGACCCCTACCTGCGTCCGCTCTACGACGCACTCTACGACGTGCTGCCGCCCGCCAAGGTGGAGCGCGACCTCCTGAGCGGCGTGATCGAGATTGCGCCGCTGGCGTTCATGCGCGGACGCACGCTGTCGCACGCGTTCGTGATCCTCGACGAGGCGCAGAACACCACGTCGATGCAGATGAAGATGTTCCTCACCCGCATCGGGGAAGGCTCAAAGATGGCCGTCACCGGCGACCCGAGCCAGATCGACCTGCCGCCCGGACAGAAGTCGGGCCTGCAGCACGCGGTGGGCCTGTTGCGCGGCGTCAGGGGCATCGAGGCGGTGCGCTTCGAGGCCAGCGACGTGGTGCGGCGCGATCTCGTCGCCCGCATCGTCGAGGCCTACGACAAGGCCGCGGCCTCCGACAAGGCCGGCAACTCCAAGTAAGCCGCCCCCAGCCATGACCGCACCAGGCGACAGTCCGCCTTCCACCTCGTTCACAGAGCCGGCGCCCGCCGAGCCCGAGCCACCGGAACCGCTCTCGGTCACGATTCTCGAAGAGAGCGGCGACTGGAGCGGGTTCACGTCGCGCGAAGAGGCGATCGCGAGCGCGGCCGCTGCCGTGGCCCGCGACCCGCAATGCGCACGGGCACGCGGCGCCGAGGCGTGCGTGGTGCTGGCGGACGACGCGCTGCTGCGCTCGCTGAACCGCGCTTATCGCGGCAAGGACGCGGCGACGAACGTGCTCTCGTTCCCCTTCCAGGATGCGTCGGGCGCCGCGGAGTCGCGCGAGGGTCCCGACGCCGCCGAGCGCCGCCATCTCGGCCCCGGTGCGGCGGAGTTGCGCCATCTTGGCGACATCGTGATGGCGGCGGAGACCCTCCGCAAGGAGGCGGCGGAGCAGGGCATCCCGCCGGCGCACCATCTGCAGCATCTCGTGGTTCACGGCCTCCTGCATCTATTGGGGTTCGACCACGACACGGAGGCCCGGGCCGAGGCCATGGAACGGCTGGAAGCCCGGATCCTGGGGACCCTCGCGGTTCCCGACCCCTACGCGGCCGCTTGAGGCCGGTGAGAGCGTGATGAGCACGAAGCACTCCGAGAGACATTCCGAGTCCGGCGAGACGACCCAGAGTTGGTTCACGGGCCTCAAGGCCAAGCTGGGGCTGCCCGGCGCGCCCACCTTGCGCGAGACCCTGGAGAACGCGCTGCGGAGCGCCGGCGAGACCGAGGAGTTCTCGGCCGAGGAGCGCGAGATGCTGTTGCGCATCCTGCGCTTCGGCACGCTCAGGGTGGAGGACGTGATGGTGCCGCGCGCCGACATCATCGCCGTGGACGAGAACGAGTCGATCCGTGAGCTGTTGAAGACGTTCGATGCCGCCGGCGTTTCGCGCATCCCCCTCTACCGCCGGACCCTGGACGAGCCGCGCGGCGTGGTCCACGTCAAGGACGTGCTGCACTGGCTGGTCGGCCACGCGCAGGGCCGCCAGCCCGGCGATGTTCAGGCAGCGCCGTCTGAAGTTCGCGGCGCCGGCGCGGGCCGGACCTTCGCACCGGACCTGTCGCGCGTGGACCTCTCCAGGTCCGTCGCGTCGGCGAAGCTTGGGCGGCCGACCATCTACGTGCCGCCCTCGATGGCGGCCGCGAACCTGTTGCTGCGCATGCAGTCCACCCACATCCACATGGCGCTGGTGGTCGACGAGTACGGCGGCACCGACGGCCTGGTCACCATCGAGGACCTGGTCGAGCAGATCGTAGGCGAGATCGAGGACGAGTACGACGAGGCCGAGGCCGCGCACATCACCAGCGATGCCAAGCTCGGGCTGACCACGCTGGCGCGCACGCCGGTGCACGAGCTGGAAGCGTACCTGGGCCAGAAGCTGCTCGACCCGGAGCATGAGGCCGGCGTCGAGACGGTAGGCGGGCTCATATCGTCGCTTGCCGGCCGCGTTCCGGCGCGCGGCGAACTGATCGCGCATCCCACCGGAATAAGTTTCGAGGTGCTCGATGCCGACCGCCGGCGCGTCAAGAAGCTGAAAGTGCACCTGCCCGGCATGTCCTCGGACGCGGCGCCCGCGCCTTGAGGCCGGCTTGACTCAGGTTCCCAGGCCCGCAAGTTTGCGCTCCCGACGGGAGAGGACATGCCTCAGACATCGATGGCGGCGCTTGCCGAACGCGTGCGCGGCCTGTCCGGGTGGCGCCGGCGGCTGGTGGCGTTTGTCGCGGGCGCTGCATCGGTGCTGGCCATGGCGCCGTTCTTCCTGTGGCCGGTGCTTTGGGCAACGCTGCCGGTCCTCGTGTGGCTGATCGACGGAACCATCCGCCAACATGCCGGCGAACGGCCGCTGCGCGGTTTCGGGGCGGCCGCCGAGATCGGCTGGTGGTGGGGTTTCGGCTATTTCCTCGCCGGCCTCTACTGGATCGGCGCAGCGTTCCTGGTGCAGCCGGAAACGTTCGCCGTCGTCATGCCGTTCGCAGTCATGGCGATGCCGGCCGGGCTGGCGCTGTTTCATGGCGCGGCCACCGCGCTTGCCGCCTCGCTGTGGAAGCACGGCCCATGGCGCGTGATGGCCCTCGCGCTGTGCCTGTCGGCCACAGAGTGGCTGCGCGGCCACGTGCTCACCGGCTTCCCGTGGAACGTGCTGGGCTACGCGCTGACCTACCCGCTGCCCCTCATGCAGGGCGCCGCGGTGCTCGGCATCTACGGGCTGACCCTCCTCGCGGTGCTGGTGTTCACCCTGCCCGCGATCCTGTGGACCGAGGCGGGCGGGCGGACGCGCTGGGCGGCGCCCGCCGTGGCCGTGCTGCCGCTGCTGCTGGCCTGGGCGCTGGGGCAGGCGCGGCTCGCCTACGCCGGGTCCGACGCGGTGCCCGGCGTCAAGATTCGCATCGTCCAGCCGAGCGTGCCGCAGCGGGAGAAGTGGCGGCCTGAGAACTGGGCGCGCCTCTTCCAGGACCACCTCGACCTGTCGGGACGCGACCCGTCCGGCGCCCCCGACAAGCTCGCCGGCATCACGCTCGTGATCTGGCCCGAGGCCGCGATGCCGTTCCCGGTGCTGGACTACCCCGACGCGCTGTCGGCGATCGGACAACTGTTGCCGGAGGGCACGGTGCTGATTGCCGGGGCCATCCGCATCGAGTGGGCCGAAGCGAGCCCGGAGACCGGCCAGAAGCGGCCCCGGCGGTTCTTCAACAGCCTGCTTGCCTTCGGCAGGGGTGGCCTGCTGCTTGCTCTCTACGACAAGGTTCGCCTGGTCCCGTTCGGCGAGTACCTGCCGCTGCGGCGTTTGCTCTCCGCGCTCGGCCTGCGCCAGATCGCGGCCAGAGAGGGCTACAGCTCGGGCTCGGAGCCGCGCCCGCTGCTCAAGCTCCCAGGGCTGCCAGCCGCTGTGCCGCTGATCTGCTACGAGGCCATTTTCCCGGCCGCCGTGGTGCAGGGCGCCGAGCGCCCCGCCTTGATCGTTAACCTCACCAACGACGGGTGGTTCGGCAATACCACAGGGCCGCGCCAGCACCTGCACCAGGCGCGCGTGCGGGCGGTGGAGGAGGGCCTGCCCCTGGTGCGGGCCGCCAACAACGGCATCTCGGCCGCGTTCGACGCCTACGGCCGCACCCTGGGCCAGCTCGATCTCGATGTGCGCGGCACGCTGGACGTGCCGCTGGGCACGGCCCTGCCGCGCACGCCCTACGCCCGCTTCGGCGACGCCCTGTTCCTGCTGGCCTGGCTCTGCGCCGCCGCCGGCCTCAGCTGCGCTGTGTGGCGCCGATAGCACACTCTCACGGCTGTAAACTATCTTATATCCTATAGTCCTGTGACTAGAAGTTGACGCATCATATTAGTGCACCTAGCACTTGTAGGCGTAGGGGCAACTATTCCTGTGGAGCGCACATGTCGACACTTCCACGCGCCATCGAGGCTTTAGACAGCGATGACAAGGGCTCGCGCCGGGCGAACCCGATCGATATTCACGTCGGCAGCCGCGTGCGATTTCGCCGCATGCTACTGGGCATGAGCCAGGAGAAGCTGGGCGAGAAGCTGGGGCTCACATTCCAACAGGTGCAGAAATACGAGAAGGGCATCAACCGCATCGGCGCCAGCCGTCTGTTCGATCTGGCGCAGGTGCTGGGGGTCGCGGTGCAGTTCTTCTACGAGGAAGCTCCGGTGCCCGAGGCGCGGCCGATGACGGCCGACGGCGTGTCCGACGGGCCCGACGAGCACTCCATCGTCGAGTTCCTGCGCAGCCGCGACGGGCTTGAGCTGAACCGGGCCTTCGTGCGCATCCCCGACCTGAAGGCGCGGCGCGCCATCGTCGATCTGGTGCGCTCGCTTGCGAACGACGCCTGATCTCCAGGATCAGACATCGGACATTATAATCGGCTATCGGGAGGCCGGTCCCGCCCGGCGGGGGTGCAGGGTGGGACGCTTCCATCGAACGCCGACCCAACGGGCCACCCGCCGAAACGGGCCGCGGTGGGTACGATCCACCCGGCCGGGAGGGCTCATCGGGGCAGCCTGCCCAAGCCTTGACCCCCGCTGGAAACGCTGCAAAAACCCTAACGGCCGCTGCCTTTGACGGTCGCCGCCACACTTCAGCGGAGGGGATGGACGTGCTGCGCAAGTCGTTTCTGTTCACGAGCGAATCTGTGTCCGAGGGGCACCCGGACAAGGTCTGCGACCGCATTTCCGACGAGGTGGTGGACCTGTTCTTCCGCGAAGGCCCCAGGGCCGGCATCGACCCGTGGCAGCTGCGCGTGGCCTGCGAGACCCTCGCCACCACCAACCAGGTGGTGATCGCAGGCGAGACGCGCGGCCCCAGCACCATCACCAAGGACTGGGTGGCCCACGTCGCACGCATGGCCATCAAGGACATCGGCTACGAGCAGGACGGCTTTCACTGGAACAGGTGCGACATCAAGGTGCTGCTGCACCCCCAGTCTGCCGACATCGCCCAGGGCGTCGACAGCGGCGGCAACAAGGACGAGGGCGCGGGCGACCAGGGCATAATGTTCGGCTACGCCTGCAAGGACACGCCCGAGCTGATGCCGGCGCCGCTCTATTACAGCCACCTGATCCTGCGCCGCATTTCCGAGGCGCGCCATGCCGGCAGGGAGGCCGTGCTGGGTCCCGATTCCAAGAGCCAGGTGACGGTGCGCTACGAGAACGGCAAGCCGGCCGGGGTGACGCAGATCGTGGTCTCGCACCAGCATCTGGTCGAATCCATGACGTCCAGCCAGGTGCGGGAGCTGGTGGAGCCCTACGTGCGCAAGGCTCTGCCCGAGGGCTGGATCGGCAAGGACACCGCCTGGCACGTCAACCCGACGGGCAAGTTCTACGTCGGCGGTCCCGACGGCGACAGCGGCCTCACGGGGCGCAAGATCATCGTCGACACCTATGGCGGCGCGGCCCCGCACGGCGGCGGCGCCTTCTCCGGCAAGGACCCGACCAAGGTGGACCGCTCGGCCGCCTACGCCGCCCGCTACCTCGCCAAGAACGTGGTGGCGGCCGGCCTCGCCGACGCCTGCACCATCCAGCTCGCCTACGCCATAGGCGTCTCGAAGCCGCTCTCGATCTACGTCAACCTCGGCGACAACCCCGACGGTATCGACGTGACCAAGCTGGAGGAGGTGCTGGGCGAACTGGTCGATCTCTCCCCCCGCGGCATCCGCAGGCACCTCGACCTCAACAAGCCGATCTACGCCCGCACTGCCGCCTATGGCCATTTCGGCCGCGCCCCCGACAACGAGGGCGGCTTCTCCTGGGAAAAGACCGACCTCGTCGACCGGCTGAAGTCGGCGATGTAGGGGGCATACCCTTTCGTCTAGCGGGGTCAGACCCCTTTGTCTAACCTACGTGTCAGGAATGACCGTAGTCGAAAGGGGTCTGACCCCGTTTCATGAAGGGGGTTCGCTCCATGCCCCGCAAGCTGATCGACTTCGACGCCGAGACCTGGCACGCCCTCCAGCTGCTTTCCAAGGACAGCATGAAATCCCTCCAGGAGCTGTCCGACGAAGCCTTCTCCGATCTCCTGCGCAAGCACGGCCGCCCCGTTACCCTGCGCGAAGCCCTCCGCGCCAGCGCCCGCCGCCTCCCCGCCAACGACCAGCCGGCGCAACGCAAGACCCGCCGACGCTGAGAGCCGGCCAGCCGGGCAAGGCCACCGTCCCGCGAATGCGCTCTGGCGCAGATCGTCGCCGCGCACCTGGGGCTGCGCTCAGGCCGTCTCGCGCGGGGCGGAGGTGTCGCCCTCGCCGAGCGGCAGCTCCATGATCACGCTGTCGAGCCAGCGGCCGAACTTGTAACCCACCGAGTGGATGGTGCCGCAGAACTTGAAGCCCGCGCTGCGGTGCAGCGCGATCGACGCGAAGTTGCGGGAGTCCCCGATCACGGCCACCATCAGGCGATAGCCCTTGGCGGTCGAGGCCGCGACCAGCATCTTCAGCAGCGCGCCGCCGACGCCTTTACCCTGGGCATCCGGCGCGATGTAGACGGAATTCTCCACCGTGAAGCGATACGCCGGCCGCGTGCGATAGGCGCTTGCATAGGCGTAGCCGACGACGCGCTCGTCGAGAGTGGCCACGAAATAGGGGTAGCCGGCGGCAGTGACCGCCGTGAACCGGCGCAGCATCTCGGCCTCGTCCGGCGGTTCCAGTTCGAAGCTGGCGGTCCCGTGCAGCACCGCGGGCCGATAGATGGCGGCGATGGCGGCAACGTCCGCCGTCGTGGCCGCCCGCACGGTCGCCTTCGTCATTTCGAACCTTCCTGGCGGAACCGTGGAACGGGGTCAGACCCCTCGCGCCGAACTTGGAGCGGAACACCCGCCTCGGAGGCGAGGGGTCTGACCCCGCCCGCGAGCGGTCCGACCCCGTTTACAGACAGCGGGCGCACAAGCAAAGGGCCCCGCCACGGCGGGGCCCTCGCGCTTTTCGAACCGGGAGCTTCTAGCTACTCGCTGCGCATGATCCCGAGGATATTCAGGATATGGATGAACAGGGTGATGAAGCTGCCGTAGAGCATGAACGAGCCGAACACCGCGGAGCGATCGACGAGCGCCGCATCGCCCGCGCTGGAGACGTACATGTCCTTGATCTGCTGCGTCTCCCAGGCCGTCACCGCCGAGAACAGCAGCACCACCAGCGCGGAGATGATGAAGCTCATCGTCTTGCTGGTGGCCGGGTCGGAGATGAAGAAGAAGCTGACCAGCATGGCGACGATGAGCCCGATCGAGGCCATCGACAGGAACGAGCCCCAGCCCGTCATGTCGCGCTTCGTGACGTAGCCGTAGAGGCTTGTTGCCCCGAAGGTGACGGCCGCGATGGCCAGCGCCTGGAACACCAGCCCGCCCGCGTTCTTGGCGAAGAACAGGTAGATGAACGGGGAGATCATGACGCCCCACAGGGCGCAGTAGAGCCAGTAGGCACCGTGGGCCAGCGTTGCGCTGCCAGAGAAGATGATGCGCGGCGCGAACCAGCCGAGGCCGAGCACCCCGAAGAACAGCACCCACTTCATGGGTCCGAGCGCAATGGCCTGCATCAGCGCTGGGTTGCTCATCACGAGGAGGCTCACGACGGCCGTACCCGCCACGCCGAGCGCCATGTAGTTGTAGACGCGCAGCATGTAGGCGCGCAGGCCCTCGTCAATTGCGACGCCGGTGCGCGCGCCGTAACCTGCTCGCGCATACCTGTTGTCGATCTCAGCCATGTGATCCTTCCCTTCGACAGCTTGCGCGAAGCAGTTGCTCCGCCCTGCGATTATGACGACCGCCCCTGCCCAACGCAAGGCCGGCGAGATTGGCACATCGGCCAGAACGTAAGCATGGCCGGCCCCCGTGACAAGTGGCTGGGCGCCAAGCTTAAAAGGCCGTAACCCCGGACCGGACCCCCGCGTAGAAGTACGGCCGTGGCCCTACGGCAAGGAGCCTCCGCCGCATCGAAAGCGCAACCGTGGCTGCTGCCGCATCCGGGCCATTCTGCACACAGCCCTACCGGCGGATGCGGCCGTCGGCGCCGACGAAGGGCTCGTCGGCGGACGGCCAACGTTGGCCACCGGCTGCCTCCGGCGCGCGCGGCCGGACCGGCGGTGTTCCCGCGGCCTTCACCGGCTCCGTCGGCGGGCGCATCTCGCCGCGCTCCAGTTCGGCGAGCCGGCGGCGGGCGTCGGTCACGCGGCGGCCGTCGGGGTAGGTGGCCAGATAGTCGGCATAGGACGCCTTGTTGTTGCGCTGCTTCGCCTTGAACCACGCCGTATCGTCCCGGCCGTTTTCCTCAGACTCGATCATGGCCATCCGCTGGCGCGCATCGGCCGCGAAGCTGCCGGCCGGGAAGTCCTTGAGATACTGGGACAGGGCCGTCTTGGCGCCGCTGCGCTCGGCCTCGGCCCACGCGGCCCGGTCGGCCTCACGCTGGGCCTGCGCGGCCGCGAGGGCCGCCAGGGCACGCCCCGCTTGCGACGCATGCGCGCCGCCGGGATAGGCCGCAACGTAGCGTTCCAGGCCCTCCTTGGTGCCGTCCTCCTGCGCGGCCGCCCACGCGGTCGCCTCGGCCCGCCGCGCAGCCTCCGCGCGCTCCAGCGTCGCGATGGCCTGCCGCGCGCGCTCTGTGTACCCCCCGTCAGGATAGGCGGCAACGAAGCGTTCGAGTTTTTCCCTCTCCCCAGTCTTCTCCGCGGCGGCCCACGCTGCGGCTTCCTCGCGCCGGCGCGCTTCGGCGCGGGCGATGGCTGCAATCGTCTCGCGCGCGCGGGGCACGTTCTCGCTGTCGGGATGACTGGCGACGAAGCGCTCGAGCGCGGCCTTGTCGCCGCTCCGCTCCGCCTCGGCCCAGGCGGCGGCCTCTGCCCGCCTCCGCGCCTCCGCGCGTTCGACCGCGGCGATGGCGGACCTCGCCTGCGCGGCGGCCTCGCCGTCGGGATAGGCGGCGGCGAACCGCTCCCAGGCCTCGCGGGTACCCAGCCTCCGCGCCTCGCTCAAGGCTTCCTGGCGCCCGGCACGCTCGTTGGCATCGGAAGCGACGCCGGTGGCCGCCGGTCGCGGCGCGTCCCCCGTGGGGGCCGGCGCGACCGAGGAGACTGCCCGCGGGTCGGGCGTACTGAGCCAGCCCGTGTAGTGAAGCCCGACGACCAGGACAAGGACGGCCGGTGCGGTCGCTGTCATCACCCCGGCCACGAAGATGGCGCCCACTCGGCGGGCACGGCGCCGGCGCTCGGCCCTCCGGGCCTCCGCCTGGCGGCCGAACCCCTTCAGCTCCTGGTAGGCATCGTTGATGAGCTTCAGGCGCTCGTCGGCGTCCTCGGGGACGGTGCCGGGGGGCCGGCCATCGGGATGCAGTTCCTTCACGAGGCGCAGGTAGGCGGCCCGGATCTCGCGCGCCGTGGCTTTGCGGCCGACGCCCAGGACGCCGTAGGGATCGCCGCGCTCCGGAGCGGGCCTGTCGGCCGAGGATTCGGCCGCCCTGGCTGGCGGCGGTGGGGCGGGCTCCTCGCCGCCGACCCACGCCGGCGGCAGCGCCAGGCCGTCCGGCAGCACGGTCGCCTTGCAGCCCTGGGCGCGGTTGACCGCGGCCTGCGTAAGGTTCCGAACGCCGCCCAGCCACGCGCCGGACAGGTTGGCGCCCGCCAGCCGGGTGCCGGTGAGATCGGCCTGGGCGAGGTTGGCCCCCTTCAGGTTGGCGCCGCTGAGGTCGGCATGCTCCAGGCGCGCCTGCGCCAGGTCCGCCCCAGCCAGCACGGCCCGGCGCAGGTTGACGCCCCTGAGGTCGATGGGCTCGCCCTGCGCAGGCTCGAAGTGCCGGGCGCCGCCGGGCAGGTTGAGATCGCTCAGGTCCGGCGCCGTGCCGGGGTTCTCGGCCCTCCAGGCATTCCAGGCCTGCACTCCCTCGCGGAGCTTTGCAACGTGCCGCGCGTTCGCCATGGCAATCGACTCTCGAACCAGCTCACCTAAGACCATCCCCCAAAATATTCGTACACTGCCCTCTCAGAACTGGATGCGCGCCCCCACGACAAATCCCTGCCAGGATGCCGGCGGCAGCTTCGTCGTCTGGCTGGGGTCGCCCCCGCACACCGTCTTGCCCGGATTCTTGGGATCCGGGTCGAACGTGCAGGGAAAGCCGACGAGCGTCGGGTCGTAAAAATGCGCCTGGGCGTAAAGGAGCAGGTTGGCGGAATCGACGGCCTGCTCGACGCCGAACCCCCAGCGGTGCACCTCAGTATCGACCAGCGTCTGCTCGTCGAGGTCGCGCGCGTCGGCCGCCCGCGCCGGCCCGGCGCCCTGGGCGGACTGCCACAGGACCGCTGAGACAAGCGCCAGCGCGCGCGCGCGCCTAACCAGGAACCTACGCATTACCCGCACCACCCCCGGCTCCAGGGGACGCAAATTCCAGAGCCCTGAAAGGCAATATTCTACGGCCGACTGTAGCCACAGCACAAATCTGTCGACCTTAGCGTGCGCCCCGAACCTGTTGAAAATTTGGCGGCAGGCTTTGAAGACCGGCCTCCCCGACGGCCGGGTGCTCGGGATTCCCTGCATTCTCAAGGATATGCGTGCGTGTGGCTCTGGCGCCCAGCCTCTGCACTATCGCCCGCAGAAAGGGTGCCGTCGGGTAGAGCTTGATGTCGCGGACGGGGCGCTCCGTGCGAGCGGCACCGCCAGGGTGTGCGCGAACATCGGCACGCAGGCGCACACGAACCCGATGGCGCCGATCAGGTGCGTGCGCCCGGAGGCGAGGAGTCCGACCCCGATGCCGCCCACTCCCTGGCGCGGCTGCCGACCGCTTCTGCGATGCCGGAGAGCTTCTCGCGCGCCACGTAGGCGACGAGGTCGCGCTTGATGCGCGCGATCAGCCCGGGTCCCTCATAGACGAGGCCGGTGTAGAGCTGCACGAGGGTGGCGCCGGCCTCGATCTTGGCGATGGCCGCGGTGCCGGAATCGACGCCGCCGACGCCGATCAGCGGAATGCGCCCGCCCGTCAGCAGGTGCACGCGCGCCAGCATGGCCGTCGAGTGCGCGAACAGCGGGTGTCCCGAAAGTCCGCCTGCCTGCCTGGCCAGCGCCCGTTCTGCCAGCCCCTGGCGCGCGAGCGTGGTGTTGGACACGGCGATGCCGTCCACGCCGCGCTTCGTCAGCACGCTCACGACAGGCTCAAGGTGCGCCTCGGCAATGTCTGGCGCCAGCTTCACCACCAGCGGGCGCCTCGGCCGTCCGGCGGCGACCAGCTCCTCGCGAGCGCCGAGCACGCGCGCGAGCAGATCGTCGAGCGCGGCGGGCGCCTGCAGGTCTCGCAGGCCGGGCGTGTTGGGCGAGGACACGTTGATCGTGAGGTAGCTCGCGGCGTCGCAGAAGGCGCGCACGCCCGCCACGTAATCCGCCGCCCGGTCGGGGGCGTCGCGGTTGGCGCCGAGGTTGACCCCGACGACGTCGGCCCCCGCGCGCCGCTGCAGCCGCGCCAGCGTGGCCGCGTGGCCGGCGTTGTTGAAGCCCAGGCGGTTGATAAGGGCGCGGTCGCGCACCAGGCGGAACAGGCGCGGGCGCGGATTGCCGCTCTGCGCCAGCGGCGTCACAGTGCCCACCTCGACGTGCCCGAACCCCATGCCGACAAGGCTGTCGACGACGCGCGCGTCCTTGTCGAAGCCCGCGGCCATGCCGACCGGGTTGGGCAGCGCGAGCCCCCAGACCGCCACCGCGAGCCTTGGATCGTCCGCCACCGGCTGGCGCGGGTAGAGGCCCACCTCGAGGGCCCGGAGCGCCAGCTCGTGCGCCCATTCCGGATCGAGGCCGAAGAGCAAAGGGCGTGCGAGATCGTAGGCGGTCGCGAGCATCGGCTTGCTGTCCCTGTGAAGCCGAATCGTTCAAGCCGATCAATAGCATGGGGTACGCGCCGTAGCAGCGCACAAAGGTGGGGGCACCGCTCGGGCCCACAAGCTTCCGTGGAACGGTTGCACGGGGGAAGCAATTCATGCTCTCAATGGCCGCGGGTGTCGGGGGGCGCTCGCCGGTTTTTTTGCCTGTTGGGGAGAGCGTCGGTTCATGCCATCGCCATTTGGCGCCCGGGCCATGCCGCTTGGCCAGCTGTTCGCCGATCCCCATTTCATCCAGGTTCCGACCTACCAGCGCTCCTTCGCCTGGACGCCGGACGAGGCCGGGCGCCTGCTGGAGCACGTCCTGGAGGCGCTCGATGCCGAGAGCGAGTCCGACCAGGGCGGCGACTATTTCCTCGGGCCCATGCTTTTCATCCAGCCCGACCCGCCCTCGGGGCGCATCGCCGCCTGGAAGGCGGCACGCAACCGCCGCGTGCACGAGGTGGTGGACGGCCTGCAGCGCCTCACCACGCTCACCATCCTGTTCTGTGTGCTGCGCGACCTCGACGCGCTGGCGGGCGCGCCCGCGCGCGCGCGGCTCGCCGCCGCCATCTCTGCGGCCGCGCGGGCGCGGATCACCCTGCGCGAGCCCGAGGAGGCGTTCTTCCAGGCCTGCGTGCGCAACCGTGGGGCGACCGGTGCTCAGCCACCGGACGGCAATCTCTCTCTGGCGGAAGCGCGCATCCTGGAGGTGCGCGAGC
>DATBKR010000257.1:0-7547 GCA_036555805.1 Hyphomicrobiaceae bacterium
CACCGTCCGCCAGAACGGCGGCAGCACGTTGAGCGAGTAGAAGGTGCCGCCGAGGAACGTGAGCGGGGTGATGATGAGCAGCGGAATCACCTGCAGCTTCTCGAACCCGTCGGCCCAGATGCCGATGATGAAGCCGAACAGACAGAAGGCGACCGCCGTGAGCACCAGGAACGCCAGCATCCACACCGGATGGTCGATCTGGAGGGGCACGAAGAGGCCTGCGGTTGCGAGGACGATGAGGCCCAGAATCACCGACTTGGTGGCGGCCGCGCCCACGTAGCCCAGCACGATCTCGAGGTAGGAGACGGGGGCCGACAGGACCTCGTAGATGGTGCCGACGAACTTCGGGAAGTAGATCGCGAACGAGGCGTTGGCGATGCTCTGCGTCAGCAGCATCAGCATGATCAGCCCGGGCACGATGAAGGCGCCGTAGCTGACGCCCTCGATCTCGGTGATGCGCGAGCCGATCGCGGCGCCGAACACCACGAAGTAGAGCGAGGTGGAGATGACCGGCGAGAGGATGCTCTGCATCAACGTGCGCCGGGTGCGGGCCATCTCGAACAGGTAGATGGCGCGGACGGCGTAGAGGTTCATGGGGAGGTTCATGGAGAGTTGCACGGGAAGGTTCATTGGCCCTGCCTCACCAGGTCGACGAAGATGTCCTCGAGGGAGCTTTGCGTCGTGTTGAGATCGCGGAAGCGGATGCCGGCATGGCGCAGATCGGCGAGCAGCGCGGTGATGCCGGTGCGCTCGCCCTGCGTGTCGTAGGTGTAGACGAGCTCGCGGCCATCTGCGGCCAGCGCCAGCCGGTGCGCCGCCAGCTCCGCCGGCACCGCATCGAGCCGGCCGTGCAGCTGCAGCGTGAGCTGCTTCTTGCCGAGCTTGCGCATCAGGGTGGCCTTGTCCTCGACCAGGATCAGCTCGCCCTTGTTGATGACGCCGATGCGGTCGGCCATCTCCTCGGCCTCCTCGATGTAGTGGGTGGTGAGGATGATGGTGACGCCCGATTCGCGCAGCGACCGCACCAGGTTCCACATGTCCCGTCGCAGTTCCACGTCCACGCCGGCCGTGGGCTCGTCGAGAAACAGGATCTCGGGCTCGTGGGCGAGCGCCTTGGCGATCATGACGCGCCGCTTCATGCCGCCCGAGAGCCTCACGATCGGGCTGTCCTTCTTGTCCCACAGCGACAGGCTCTTGAGCACATGGGCGATATGCGCGTCGCTGCGGGGCTTGCCGAACAGGCCGCGACTGAAGCTGGCCGTGTCCCACACGCTCGTGAAGGCGTCGGTGGTCAGTTCCTGCGGCACCAGACCGATGCGCGCGCGGGCGGCGCGGTAGTCGGCCGCGATGTCGTGGTCATCGACCGTGACGCGGCCCTCGCTGGGTGTGACGATGCCGCAGACGATGTTGATGAGCGTGGTCTTGCCGGCGCCGTTCGGTCCGAGCAGCGCGAAGATCTCGCCACGGCGGATGTCGAGGTCGATGCGCTTGAGCGCCTGGAAGCCCGAAGCGTAGGTCTTGGAGAGACCGGACACCGAGATGACCGGCTCCGACTCCGGCGGTTGCTTCTGCATGAGCTGCTGGCCTTCCTCGCGGTGTGGGTGCCGGAGATCTAGAGGCAACCTGGGCAAAAGTAAGGGCCGCTCGCGCGGCCCCTGGATGTAAACTCGCTGTTACTGCTGCGCTCACGCCGCTCTCACCCGGCCGGGCCCCGTTTCAGGCTCATCCAGCGCGGCCCGCATCTCGGCCGCCGCCGCTTTCAGCCGGTCTGCTGCGGCTGCGGCTTCGTCTACGGCAGGTCGCGGCTGCTCCGTGGGGGGCCGCTGGGCCTTGCGCCGGCGAAAGGAGGCCTTCTTTTCCAGCTCCGCCTGCAGCTCCGGCGTCAGCGTGATGCCGACATAGCGCTGACGGCCTGCGATCTGCACCGTCTTATAGCCGAGCTTCTCGAAGTCCCCGGAGAAGCGGGAATGGTTCAAAGGCCGCTTCTCCCTGCTCTTCGCCCAGAGCTTGTAGCCGTCGTAAAGGTCCTGGGAGACGATCGACCCGTCCTCGGCGAGCTGGACGCCCTGCTTGTAGAACAGCTCCACGTCGTTCTCCGGCATGATCCACTTCGGCCCGTTCTTGTTGTCATTGTCGCCGAACGGGCGCGCCGGCGGCGGGCTGGCCCCCGCAACCTCGCCGCCCGCCTCGGACACGGGAGGCTCGCTGGACCAGATCGGGTCCGCCTTGGCCGCGGCCGGCGCCTCCTCGTTGCGCTCCGCGGGCGTCTCCTCTTTGCGCGCGGGCTGCGCCTGGGCCTCGGCCGCGCCGCCCGCCGGGTGCGAGGCGCCATGCAGGCTCTGGTGCGGACGCCAGTAGGCGAAGGCCACGTACATGCCGAAGCCCGAGCCGATCTCGATCAGCAGCGCCACGAACAGGGTCAGGCCGGTCTGCACCGTCTCCAGCTGCAGGCCGGTGAGCCTTGCCAGCACGGTCGCCTGCGGATCGGCCACCGCCATCACCGTGGCACCGCTCGCGCCGGCGATCTTGGCGCCGTTCTGGGCGATGCGCGCCTCCAGCTTCTGCGCGCCCAATGCCGAAGCATGCTCCGCCGCGAGCTTGAAGTACTGCTGGCAGAACTCGCGGCTCGACTTGATGGTGGCGTCCGTGCACTCGTTCGTGGTCAGCCAGGACCGCTGCGCCTTGAGCACGTTGAGTTCGGCTGCCACTGTGTCCGCCGGGCGATGCGCGGGAATCCACTTCAGCTCCTTCTCGGCGCGCTCGGAGTCGGCGCGCAGGTCTTTGTAGCTGGCGCTGGCAGCGGCGCGCTCGCCGCTGGTGCTGAGCCGGTTGAGCGCCGCGTGGCCGAGCGCCGAGGTCATGGCGTAGCCCGTCACCACGACCCACACGAGGGCCGCGGCGACGGCCTGCGACCACACCCGGTTGCGGACGGCGGCGAAGAAGAAGAACGGCGCCAGCGCCTTGAAGCAGTCGGCGGCGGCCGACGCCATGCCGTAGATCTCTCCATCGGTCGGCGTCTTGCCGAGGCTGTAGCCGAACCGGTAGTTCATCATCGCCGAAACGACGAGCAGGATGCTCGCGGCGATGACGCCCAGAACTCCCAGGACATGTCGCATCTAGGCCCCCTTGTTCCGGGGAGCCGTACGTCGGTGCCGGAAATCGCAGAGCCGTCCAGCCGGCAGGGGCGCGGGGCCCCGGAAGCGCTGTCCCTCAGAGCGCCTGCCGGCAAATCTGCCCGCAGCGGCGCTCAGCGCTCGTTCCGTTGGCGGCGGAAGCGATCGGGCCCTGGAGGGTTATGCACATATGGCGCGCCGAAGCGGAACCGCGTTCATGCACAAGCCCTCGAAGGCCCACAACAAGCGACGCGGCAACCGAACGCAGCCCCCTCGACTCATTTACCTATCGTAAATAATCAGCAAAATCAATTTGCATGTGAGACCTTGCCAATCGGGCCGTAAATTGGGCGGCCGGCTTGAAGGGTGTGGTTTTCAAGAAACTGTCCACGGATTATGCACCGTCGCGCAGATTTAATGATCCTTTTTCTCTTTCCCTATTGCGTCGGCGACTCGGGTTGCCTGCTTCGCGCCGGTTGCGCGGTCTGCTCGCCGATCCAGCGCAGGAAGTCCGTAGACCCGCCGTCGATGAGCAGCACCACGAAGGCGGGATTGGAGTATGGATGCAGCTTGCGCGCCTCGGCAATGGCGGCGTCGGCGAGGCGGGCGCGTGTCTTGATGATCATGGCGGACTCGGCGTCGCGCTGGCGCCTGCCTTCCCAGATGTAGATGGATGTCATGCCGGGAAGGATATTGACGCAGGCCGCAAGACCGCGGTCTACCAGCGCGCCGCCGATCCGCTCGGCCTCGGCGGCGGAAGGGAACGTCGAGTAAATCAGAACGGGCTTGTCGTTTTGGTCCAACTGAGCGAGCCTTATCAGGAAGGGGTCAGACCCTCGCAACCAGGGGTTGAGCACAACCGATTCCGCCGAGGCGAGGGGTCTGACCCCTCCTGATCCAATATGGCGACGTCACCGAGAAAATTCGAGAGGATTGCCTTCGTCGCCAGCGAGGTGCCGGAGGCTCGTGAGGCGCTGGAGCGGCTGGTCAGGCAATACGGCAACGCTCCGGTCCAGTCGGCCGACGCCATTGTCGCGCTGGGCGGCGACGGGCTGATGCTGCAGACCCTGCACGCGCATCTGCACGACCGCATCCCGGTCTACGGCATGAACCGTGGCTCGGTCGGCTTTCTCACCAACGACTACCACGAGGACGACCTCAAGGGCTGCCTGGAGCGCTCCGAGGTCAGCATCATCCACCCCCTTGCCATGCGCGCCGTCGACCGCGCCGGCAAGGTGCACGTCGGCCTCGCCATCAACGAGGTGCACCTGTTCCGGGAGACGCACCAGGCCGCCAAGCTCAGGATCTCCATAGACGGCAAGGTGCGGCTGGAGGAACTGATCTGCGACGGTGCGCTGGTGGCGACGCCGGCCGGCTCCACCGCCTACAACCTCTCGGTGTTCGGGCCGATCCTGCCCATCAACGCGCCGCTGCTGGCGCTCACTCCGATCAGCGCGTTCCGGCCGCGGCGCTGGCGCGGCGCGCTGCTGCCCAACGAGGCCAGGATCCAGTTCGAGGTGCTGGAGGCAGAAAAGCGCCCGGTGAGCGCGGTCGCCGACCACACCGAGACCCGCTCGGTGACCCGGGTGGAGGTGGAGCAGGCGAGCGGCATCGACCTGTTCCTGATGTTCGACCCCGGCCACAATCTCGACGAGCGCATCCTGTCGGAGCAGTTCCGGTATTAGGGGTCGATGCTGCGACGGCCCTGCGCCATGGGTTGACCGTCGTGACCCGGGATGCCGACGACTGCAGGCTGACGCGGGTGCCGATTTTCAATCCCTGGACGGACCCCGAGCCGCCGGCGAACCTATAGCGCGAACGCCAGCCGCTTCTCGATGCGCCACTCATGCAGTCGCACGCACCAGGAGATAGAGCCCCAGGACGAACAGCGCGATGAAGAACCAGACCCGGAACGCCGCCGGACTCAGGCGCGCCCGCAATTCCTGGCCGAGCCACATGCCGCCCCCGGCCACGACCAGCGTCCCAACGCTTGGTCCAGCCAGGGAGAGATTGAACGTGCCCGCTGCCGCCAGATTGACCGCCAGAGCCAGCGTCGAGACCGTGAACGAGAGGCCGAGCGCCTGCACCAGATCGTCCTTCTCCAGGCCGATGGCCTGCAGGTAGGGCACGGCCGGGATGACGAACACGCCGGTCGCGGCGGTGATCAGTCCGGTGACGCCGCCCGCCAGCGGCCCGAGCCAGCGCTCGGCCGCCGCGCCGATCGACAGCCGCAACGACGTGAGGCCAGTCAGCGCATAGGCCATCAGGGCGACACCCAGCAAGGCCGCGCCCAGCCGCCCCTCGGCTCCGCTCATCAGGCCCGCTCCCGCCCAGGTTCCGGCGCATACGCCGAGCATGGTCGGCCACAGGCGCCCAAGGATCGGCCGCAGGTCGGGGCCGGCGAGCATCTGCCAGACGTTGGTTGCCAGCGACGGCACGATCAGCAGGGCGGCGGACTCGGCCGGCGGCATGATGACTGCGAGCAGCCCCATCGAGATGGTCGGCAGCCCCAGGCCGATGACGCCCTTGACGAGTCCCGCCACCAGGAACACAGCGGCGATGAAGATGACGACAGGGTCCAGCATAGGCCGCGATTGACTTGCGGCGTGCGCCGCTCCCAATGTGAACGTCAGGGCCAACCTAGGCGGACGCCGGCAGCGAGGCAACGATGGCTACTGGGCTCTATCTGGAGGACTTCGAGGTGGGGCGCGTGTTCGAGCACGCGATCCGGCGCACCGTCACGGAGATGGACAACACGCTGTTCTCGTGCCTCACCCACAACCCGCAGCCGCTGCACATCGACCACGAGTTTTCGCGCGCGACCGAGTGGGGCGGGCCGCTGGTCAACAGCCTGTTCACCCTCGGGCTGATGATCGGCATCTCGGTCAACGACACCACGCTCGGCACCACCGTCGCCAACCTCGGCATGACCGAGGTGAAGTTCCCCAAGCCCGTGTTCCACGGCGACACGCTGCGGGTAACGACCGAGGTTGTCTCCAGGCGCGAGACCCGCTCGCGCCCCGATGCCGGCATCGTCGAGTTCCGGCACTTGGCCGTCAACCAGCGCGGCGAGGTGGTGGCCGAGTGCCGGCGCCAGGCCATGATGCGCAAGCGCCCGAAGGCCTGACAAGCATGCGCTCCCTGCTGTTCATTCCCGCCGACGACGAGAAGAAACTGGGAAAAGGCCTCGCCAGCGGGGCCGATGCGCTGATCCTCGACCTGGAGGATTCCGTCAGCGGCCCGCGCAAGGCCGCGGCGCGCGCGCTGGCGGCGCAGTACATCGCCGACGCGCGCCCGCGCGAGGTCCGGCCGCGCCTCTACGTGCGCATCAATGCGCTGGAGACCGATCTGTGGCAGGACGACGTGGCCGGCGTGATAGGGGCGCGGCCAGAAGGCATCCTGCTGCCCAAGCCGCGCTCGGGCGACGACGTGCACAAGCTCTCCCTCGCCCTGCGTCACGGCGAGGAGCACGCCGGCGCGGCCGTCGGATCGACCCGCATCGTCGCCATCGCCACGGAGACGCCCGTGTCGCTGTTCCAGCTCCACACCTACGCGGACTCGAGCTCCCGCCTGGAGGCCCTGACCTGGGGCGGCGAGGACCTGGCCGCAGCAGTCGGCGCGGCCAGCAACCGCGAGGCCGACGGCCGCACCTGGAGCTCGCCCTACCGGCTCGCGCGCGACCTCACATTGTTCGCAGCCGCGGCGGCCGGCGTGGAGGCCATCGACACGGTGTTCGTGAACCTGCACGACGCCGAGGGCCTGGCGCTCGAAGCCCGGGCCGCGGCCCGCGACGGCTTCACCGGCAAGATGGCGATCCATCCCGGCCAGATCGCGGCGATCAACGCCGCGTTCACGCCGAGCGCCGAGGAGGTGGCCATGGCCGAGGAGATCGTGCGCCTGTTTACCGACAACCCCGGCGCCGGGGCGCTTACCTACCGCGGCCAGATGGTGGACAAGCCGCACGTCGCGCGCGCCGAGCGCACGCTCGCCCGCGCCAACGCGGCCAAGTGCGGCCTGTCCGACTGATACCAATGCGACTTCGGTGTTCAGGTGACGAAGCCCGGCGGCCGGCGGTCCCGCGCGTGACCGGATGAAGCTCCGGCTGCGGTGAGACCGCGGCTGGGACGAGGTCAGGCCAGGCTGCGGGCCGGCGACTCGCTACGACGCGCCCGGGACGGCACGCAGACGCGGGCGGCCGGAGAACGCGCGCTCCAGGCGTCTCATCTGCGTCTGCACCGCGCTCGGGACCGCCGGAGCGTCCGCTGCATCGGCGGGATCCGCCTCGTCGGTGCGCACCTGCATGGCGAGGTCGAGCCGCACGATGCGGTCGTTGAGGGCGAAGCTCGCCCGGATCAGCTCCTGCAGTCCTGCAGGCAGCGTGTCGAAGCCCCTGACGTGCGAGATCCGCCCCGGCTCGGTGAGCCGCACGCGCTC
>DATBKR010000258.1:0-21412 GCA_036555805.1 Hyphomicrobiaceae bacterium
GCATGGTGAGATTTGACCCAACTGAGACATCGTCACGCGCGATTGGCGCGCGATATGATTGGATGGGTACGGGGTTGTCAAACCTGTCGCTTAGGGTGAGCCGATGCGCGTTCTCGTGAATGGTGTGCGGCTGTTCTTCGACGTCGAGGGCGCGAGCCTGATACCCGACGGTCCCGCCATGCGGCAGAAACCGACGCTGCTTCTCTTGCATGGTGGTCCCGGCTTCGACCATTCAATCTACAAGCCCGCCTACGCGACCCTCGCCGACTTGGCGCAGGTCGTCTACTTGGACCATCGCGGCAACGGCCGTAGCGATGCCGGTCCGAAGGAGGCCTGGACACTCGCACAATGGGGTGATGACGTACGCGCCTTCTGCGATGCGCTGGGCATTGAGCGCCCGATCGTCTTGGGCGCATCGTTCGGCGGTAAGGTCGCGATAGCCTATGCGACGCGCCATCAATTGCACCCTGCCAAGCTGATCTTGATCAGCACCGAGGCAGCCGGAGGCACACACAAGGATCGGCGTGTCGCCATGTTCGAGAAGCTGGGAGGCCCGGAAGTCGGCGCCATGGCGCGGCGTCGGCTGTACGAAGGACACGGTGACAAGGCATCGCTGGAAGCCTGGTTGCGTCTCGCATTTCCCCTCTACACGCGCACTCCGCGCGATCCTAACCTGCCTCGGCGAATTGTCAGCAATCCCGAGGTTCTTCACTGGTTCACACGGCCCGGTGGCGAAGATCATAGGTTCAACATGATCCCGGACCTATCGAGTGTGCAGTGCCCGACTCTTATCATGGGCGGGGAAGAAGATCCGATGACGCCGATCGAGTGTCAGTCTGACATCGCATCGGCTCTGCCCCCGCATCTCGTTCGCTTCGAACGCTTTCCTGGATGTGGCCACGCTGTTGTCCCGGATGCGCCCGAGCACGCCCTGGCTATCATTCGCGAGTTTATCCTTACGTGACCACTGCCTGTTGGGGGTGCAGCACCATGCCCGCAATTGGCACACTTGCTCCGGTCACCGTCCGTCGGGCTCTGGGGCATGGCAGTCCTTGTTGGCATGCTTGCGCCGGGCTAACGACGAGAAATCCGCTCAGGCGCGGTTCGCCGGCCTCTGGCGCCGAGCGCGCTTGCCGCGGGCGACCTCAGTGGCGAGCGCCTCCAGCTTGTGCTCCCAGAAGCCGCGGAAGCGGGCGAGCCAGGCGTCGACCTCGCGCAGCGGCGCGGGGTCGATCGCGTAGAGCCGGCGCGGGCCGTCGATGCGCACGCTGGCGAAGCCGGCCTCGCGCAGCACCTTCAGATGCTGCGAGACGGCGGGCTGCGAGATGCCGAACTCGGCCTGGATCACCGCGACGATGGCGCCGGAGGCATGCTCGCCCGCGGCGAGCAGTTCCAGGATGCGGCGCCGGACCGGGTCGCCGAGGATGTCGAACGCGTGCATCGCGCTCTACGCGCCGGCGGATGGCGGGCGTTCGCCGGTGTAGAAGGCCGTCGTGCGCGCCGCCGCGGCCCTCGCCGCCGCCGGCTCGGTGCCGGCCGCCATCGAAGCCTCGCACCAGGCCTGGCTGGCGCGCCGGTAGAAATCCTTGCCTTCCGCCGAGCCCATCCAGGCCAGGGCCGCCTGCGGGTCGTTCGCCACGCCGGTCTCCAGATAACGCCCCAGGCCCATGAGTGCGCCGTCCCAGCCCACACCCACCGCTCCTGGGCCGAATTCGTCCCAGCGTTTGGGATCCACGTGGGCAATGTGCTCCAGTTCCAGGCGCGCGCCGCCCTTGGGGTCGTCGGCGAGCCTGACGGTGACCCAGCTCACCTCGCTGCCGTATTGCCACGTCACCGCCAGACGGCGCGGCGGCTCGCACGCCTGGATCTCGCCGCCGGCGTTGCCCTTGAACTGGTAGCGGCCGCCCAGGCGCAAATCGCCCGAGACGGGCAGGAACCAGCGCGGGATGCGCTCGGCGCTGGTGAGGGCGCCCCAGAGATCGTCGATGTCGGTGTCGTAGGTGCGGGCGGCAACAAGCACGCGCGCCATGCGCCCCTCGTGCTCGCGGCTCGAGATTTCACGGACGACGGCACCCAGCGCGGCGGCGATGTCGATGTTCATGGGCGACTCCTGGCTTGTTCGAGTCGCCCATGCTTAATGCCGGCTGTGGCTTATATAAGGCGAAACTTAAGTGCGTCGTCATGGCGGGCGAGCCCCCTTCGGGGCGAGAACCCAGGTCACAACCTCCGCGCTTACTGCTTTGGGCCCGGGTCCTGGATATTGCGCTAACAGCCTTCGGGCGCGCAATTCGGGGGACAAGCTACCGGGACCGGATTGGATGTCTACACCCGCTCCAGTACCACGGCGATGCCCTGGCCGACGCCGATGCACATGGTGACGAGGGCGTAGCGGCCACCGGTGCGCTGCAGCTGGCGCACGGCGGTGAGGGCGAGGCGGGCGCCGGAGGCGCCGAGCGGATGGCCCACCGCGATGGCGCCGCCGTTGGGGTTGACGCGGGCATCGTCGGCCGGCAGGCCGAAGCCCTTGAGGCAGGCCAGCACCTGGGCCGCGAACGCCTCGTTGATCTCGATCGTGTCCATGTCCTTCAGCGTCAGGCCCGCGCGCTCGAGCGCCTTGTTGCTCGCCGGCACAGGTCCGAAGCCCATGATGCGGGGGGGCACACCGGCGACGCCCGAGGCGACAACACGCGCCAAGGGCTGCACGCCCGCCCGCTCGCCGGCAGCGCGGCTGGCGATCACCATCGCCGCGGCGCCGTCGTTGATGCCCGAGGAGTTGCCCGCGGTCGTGACGCCGTCGCGATAGAGCGGCTTCAGTCTGAGCAGACCGTCCATGCTGGTCTCTGGCCGCGGGTGCTCGTCCTCGTCAACCGTGAGGTCGGGCTTGCCCCTTCCCTGCGGCACGGCAACGGGGCGAATCTCGCTCTGGAAAAAGCCGTCCTTGGCGGCCTTGGCGTACCTGTGCTGCGAGCCCAGCGCGAACAGGTCGCATTCCTCGCGCGAGATTTGATAGTCGCGCGCCAGGTTGTCGGCCGTCTCCGGCATGGTGTCGGCGCCGTAGAGGCTCTCGATCTTGGGGTTGGGGAAGCGCGCACCGAGCGAGGAGTCGAACACGCGGAAGTCCTTGGAGAACGCCTGCTCGGCCTTGCCCACGACGAACGGTGCGCGCGACATGCTCTCGACGCCCCCGGCCACGCACACCTCGGCCTCGCGGCAGGTGATGGCGTGCGCTGCGCCGACGATGGCGTTGAGGCCCGAGCCGCACAGGCGGTTGTGCACGGCGCCCGGCGTCTCCACCGGCAGGCCGGCGAGCAGAAGGGCGTGGCGGGCGACGTTGCGGCTGTCCTCGCCGGCCTGGCTGGCGCAGCCGATCGCCACATCGTCGATCGACTCGACGCCGAAGCCGGAGCGCGCCACCACCTCCTTGAGGACGCACGCCAGGAGGTCGTCGGGCCGCACACGCGCCAGCGCGCCGGCATGCCGCCCGAACGGCGTGCGCAGTCCCAGATAGATGTACGCGTCGAGCATGGCGTCGGTGCCTCCTGGCAGTCTACGTCGCGAAGAGTCTAGAAGGTGAGATGGCGAGTTTGGGATGGCGCATGCGGTGAGAGTGGTCTTCCACTCGGAATGGCAGGGTCAACCGCCGTCAGGGGCGCCTGCCTGAACCTCACCACCTCACCGCTCACCGTCTCACCCCCTTCTCACGCGGGCCTGAATACCCTGGGTCCGCGCAGCGCCAGCACCACTTCGGCCATGATCGACACGGCGATCTCCGGCGGACTCTGGGCTCCGATGTTGATGCCGACGGGGCAATGGATGCGAGCGAGCTCCGCGTCCATGAAGCCCGCCTCCTTCAGGCGCTGGAGGCGCTTGGCGTGCGTGCGCTTGGAGCCGAGCGCACCGATGTAGAAGCAGTTGGAGCGCAGCGCAAGCTTCAGGGCTTCGTCGTCGATGTGGCCGACGTGGGCGAGCGCGACCACGGCGGTATAGGCGTCGAGTCCGATGTTCGGGATGGTGTCCTGCGGCCACTCGGTGTCGAGCCGGATGTTGGGGAAGCGCGCCTCGGCGGCGAACGCGGTGCGCGGGTCGATCACGATCACCTCATGGCCGGTAAGCTTGACGAGCTGCGCCAGGATCTGGCCGATGTGGGTCGCGCCGATGACGAGCACGCGCGCGGGCGGCACCAGGGCGTGCAGGAAGACGTCGCCCTCCGGCGTCTCGATCAGCTCGCTCTCGCCCGCCTCCAGGTGCTGACGCACCAGGGTGTCGGCGCGGTCGTCGCCGCGCTCGAAGAACTCGCGCTCGCCGTTGTCGAGCCGGGTCTTCACCAGGATGCCGCGGCGGTTGGTGCGCGCGTCGAGGGCCCTCTCGATGAGCCGTGCGCCCTCGCCTCCCTCCAACCGTTCGACATACACCTTGATCTCGCCGCCGCACGGCAGCCCGACCTTCCAGGCGGTGTCGTCGGCGACGCCGAATTTGAGCGTCTTGGGCTTGCCCTCCGCAAGGATCGATTCCGCCTCGGCGATGATCTCGCCTTCCACGCAGCCGCCCGACACCGACCCTTCGAAGCGGCCGTCAGGCGCCATCACCATCTGCCCGCCGACCGGCACGGGCGCCGAGCCCCAGGTGCCCACCACGGTGGCGAGTGCCACGCGCCCGTCCCTGCCGATCCAGGTGCGGGCCGCCTCCAGCACATCGTGCGCGTCGGCGCGGCGCAAGGAGTGGTACGACTGGGACATGGCCTTCGAAGCTCTCGCTGCTCGCTGGCTGGACTCTGTTGTCGCTTGTTCTGAGCCGCCGTCTTGGGTTTTCCCCCGAGACCTCTATAGGGGCGCTGCCCCCCCAACATAAAGGGCGGTGGCGCCAAGTGCCAGCGCCGCCGCCCTTACGTGTGTGTACCCCTGATGCGCGGAAACGTTCAGGCGTTGATGAAAGCCTTCTCGAACAGGTCGAGCACGTTCTTGCGCGCGCTGGCCCGCTGGCCGTCGTTGATGGCGATCAGCTCCTCGAACGCTGCGTATGGGCTATCGCGGCCCATGATGAACATGGCGGTCTGGTCGGCCAGACGCTGGGCCTGGTCGTCGGTGCCGGCGATGTCGTAGGCGGCGCGCAGGATGGCGCCGTAGGCGCAGAAGCGCACGGCCTTTGCGTCCGTAGGCTCGCAGTGGCGGTTGTTGCCGGTCCGGGCGATGGCGTACTGCGTCCACTTGCGCGGATCCGCGATGAACCCGCGCGCGCGCTCGGCAATCTGATGGACAAGAGGCTTCGACATTCGCGTACTCCCTGCTGACGAGGGGCCGGAAACAGCGGCCGGACTTGGATCGTGCGCCGCACAACCCGCTGGTATTGAGCGACCTCAACGGGGCGAGGTCAAGGCCGGTCATCGCCCGTGCCAGCAAATCTCTGTGTTGGCTCAATTGTTTGGTCGAATGAAAGGCTAGGCGCCGGGAGCGGCGGCAGGTGCATGCAAGGGCATTGCGAGCTGCCGCGGTGCAGATTCTGCATATCCAACCGAGGCGTGAATCAGGAAATACTGCCGGCGTCGGGCCTAGTCGCGCGGAAGCGTTATCTGGGCCACGTCATCGCTGCGCTGGTTGAACGTGCCCGCGATGACAAGGACCAGGAACGCCATCACGGCGACCGTCAGCATGACCTCCAGGTAAGGCGTGCGTTTGGACATGTGGGCAGCCTCCCGACTGGCTTGCGTGGACGCCGGCCAAAAGCCCCGGTTGCGGCGCCCGAGGAGGACAACAGCCAGCCGCGCCGTTCTGTTCCCCGCGGCGTGGGCGGGAGTCGAAATTTCCCGGTTTTTTCGTGGGTTTGCCGGGCTTTGCGGCAGGCAACGGGCGTTTCGGCAGCGGCCGGCAACCGGGCAGACCAGCCCGGTGCGATGGGGGCCGTCTTGGAACGCCGCAGCCGAGCTAGCGGTTGATGGGCGGCTGGGCCAAGGGCGCGGGCTGCGGCACGCGCTCCATGGGCTGCTGGACGCCGGGGGCCGGCCCGTAATAGTTGCGCTCGGACGAGGGCGGCGGTGGCGGGCCGAACAGCCCGCGGTCCGGGATGACCACCTGGGGCCGCGGCGGCGGCCGCGATTGCCTCTGTTGCTGGGCCGACGCGCTCGCGGCGGCCGATAGAGCGGCAACCGCCGCAACCACGACCAGCGCGCTTAACTTGTGGAGCCGATGCATGGCACGGCCTTCCGTGCTGGTAACACGCTGTCTGGCAGATATATGGCCGCTGCGCGCCGTCGGCAAAAGGGCCGGACTGGCGAGAATTGGAGCGGGCGATGGGATTTGAACCCACGACCCTCACGTTGGCAACGTGATGCTCTACCCCTGAGCTACACCCGCGTCCCTGGTGTGGGCCGGTCTTATGCAGCAAAAGCGGGCCGCTTGGCAAGCGCGGTTGCGCGGCCCCCGTGCGTCCGGCTAAAGACCCACCTTCCGGCCGTCACGGAAACGAGGCACATGCCCGCGTCCCGTCAGGACCTGTTCGCGCGCCTCGCAGAACTCGGCATCGCGACCGAGACCGTGGAGCACCGCCCGGTGTTCACGGTGGCGGAGAGTTCCGAGCTCGAGCGCCGCCTTGCGGGTGGCCACACCAAGAACCTGTTTCTCAAGGACCGGAAGGATCGCCTGTTCCTGGTGGTTGCCCTGGGCCATGCAAAAATCGACCTCAAGTCCCTACATAAGAGGCTGGGGTGCGACCGGCTGAGCTTCGGCAAACCGGAGCTGCTCATGGAGGTGCTGGGCGTTTCTCCCGGCTCCGTCACGCCATTCGCCCTCATCAACGACGCCGCCCGCCGGGTGACCGTCATTCTCGATGCCGATATGATGCGCCATGAACGGCTCAACTGCCATCCACTGGAAAACACGGCGACGACCAACATCGCGCGCGAGGACCTCATCGCGTTCATCCGAGCCTGCGGACGTGAGCCGCGCGTGCTGGCGGTAGCCGCGGCCGGCGATGCGGTGGCCGCGGCCAACGATGAATGACCAGGATTTTGCGCCCCGGAGCGGGCTTCTGGAGGTTGACATGGACTTGCGCATGAAACCGGCCGGCGCGGGGCAGCCCGCTGGGGGCGGCGGCGACATCATCAAGGACGCCACCGTCGCCACATTCGCCAAGGACGTGCTGGAGGCGTCCCGCAGCGTGCCGGTGCTGGTGGACTTCTGGGCCTCCTGGTGCGAGCCGTGCAAGCAGCTCACGCCCATCGTGGAGAAGGTGGTGCGGGGTTTCGGCGGCAAGGTGCGGCTGGTCAAGATCAACATCGACCAGAACCAGACGCTCGCCAACCAGCTGCGCATCCAATCGATCCCGACGGTATACGCGTTCCGCGACGGGCGCCCGCTCGACGGCTTCCAAGGCGCCCAGCCCGAGAGCGCGGTGCGGGCCTTCGTCGAGCGCCTGCTCGGCGAGGAGGCCGCGCTCGACGCCGCGGCAGCCATTGCCGCGGCCGACCAGGCGCTGGAGGCAGGCGACCTGCAGCAGGCGGCCGAGATCTACGCCGCCGTCCTGCAGCAGGAGGACCCGCAGAACGCCGCCGCCATCGCCGGCCTGGCACGCTGCTACCTCAAGAGCGGCGACACCGCCCGTGCCGAGCAGACGCTGGCCCTGGTGCCGCCCGACAAGCGCGAGTCGGGGCCGGTCGCCAGCGTGCGCGCCGCCCTCGAGCTGGCCAAGGCGGCGGACAAGGCCGGCGACATCGGCCAGCTCAGGGCCAAGGCGGAGGCGGACCCCGCCAACCACCAGGCGCGCATCGAATACGCCATCGCGCTGGCCGCCGCCGGCCAGAAGGCCGAGGCCGCGGCCCAGCTCCTGGAGAGCTTCCGCCGCGACCGCAAATGGAACGAGGAGGCGGCGCGCAAGCAGCTCGTCAAGCTGTTCGATGCGTGGGGGCCGAAGGACCCCGCCACTCTCGAAGGCCGGCGCAAGCTGTCCTCCCTCATGTTCTCCTGAAAGGCGGGCGGCGTGAGAAAGCTGGCGGAGCGTTACGGAGGACCTGCGGATCTCCCGCAGCGCATCCCCGTGTTCCCGCTGTCGCGGGCGATCCTGCTGCCGCGCGCCACGCTGCCGCTCAACATCTTCGAGCCGCGCTACCTGCAGATGGTGGACGACGTGATGTCCACCTCGCGCGTCCTCGGCATGGTGCAGCCCGCAAACGTGGAGGAGGCAGAATCGCCCGTTGCGCGCACCGCGCCGCTCAGGCGCGTCGGCTGCGCCGGCCGCATCACCAGCTACCAGGAGCTCGACGACGGCCGCTTCCTGATCTCCCTGTCAGGGGTCGTCCGCTTCGAGGTGATCGACGAGGTGGAGCTGGCCAAGCCCTACCGGGTCTGCACCGTGAGTTACGAGCGCTTCGCGCCCGACTTCAACCCCGGTACTGGCGAGCAGGCAGTGGACCGGGAGCGGCTGCTCGCGGCGCTCAAGGCCTATCTGCAGGCGCGCGGGCTCAAGGCCGACTGGGCGGCGATCGCCAAGACCTCCACCGAGACGCTGGTCAATTCGCTGGCGATGGTGAACCCGTACGGGACCGAGGAGAAGCAGGCGCTCCTGGAGGCGGCCGACCTCAAGACGCGCGCCGAGATGCTGGTGGCGCTCGCCGAGATGGAGATCGCCGCCGGCAGCCGCGACCCCGGCTCCACGCTGCAGTAGGCCAAGTGCGATGCCAGGAGAGCACCAGACAGACGCCGTGGTGGTGCAGGATGGCCAGGAAAAGACGGCAGCGCGTCCCGACCGGCGCATGCTGACGATGCTGGTATGCCCTTCGACGCGCACCGAGCTCATCTACGATGCCGAGCGCCAGGAGCTCGTCAGCCGCGCCGCCCGCCTCGCCTTCCCCATCCGGGCCGGCGTCCCCGTCATGACCCCCGACGAGGCCCGCCCCCTCGACGACGACGAACTGCGCGCGCTGGCCAAGCGCTGCGGACCGCCGAAGGGCGCGCCGTAAAAGCCACGCTCACCCGCCTGAACGAGCTGGGGCTCTCGGGCGGGATCGACCGACCACCGCCGGCTTTGACTGAACCTCTATCGTGGTTGTACAGAAGTCCGCCGCTTCGCAACGAGGGAGCCCTGCGTGCGCGCATTCCTACAGATCGTTTTTGGTACGCCCTTGTGGGTCTGGGCGCTGCTCGCTTTGCTGCTGTATCTCGGCGTGCGCGCCCTACGGCCCACGACAGCTCCGCCCTGGCGCATCGCGATCGTTCCGACGGTGTTCTTCGTGTGGGGTCTCGCAGGCCTCGTCGTATCGAACGGCCAGGTCGCGCAGCGCGCCGGCGCGTGGGTCGTGGCCCTCGCGGTCGGCGCAATCATTGGCTGGATGCTCGCCGCTCGCCGTCCGATCCGGGTGGACAGAGTCCGCCACCTCGTTCAAATGCCCGGGGGACCGTTCACGCTGGTCCTGAGCCTGCTGATCTTTGCCATCAAGTACGTCTTCGGCGTCCTGCACGCGATGGAGCCCGCTGCGTTCGCCGACGCCCGCCTCTGGATGACGGAGCTTGCCGTGTCGGGCGTCCTGACGGGCATGTTCGTCGGCCGCTTCGCCGGTGTGTGGCGCCAGTACCTGACGAGGCCTGACGAGGATTTGACCGCCGACCTGCTGCCAGGGCGCCGGGCCGAGAAAGAAGCGCAGGCCTAGGCTCGGTCTGCGCTTCGCTCGACCCAACCTACGTAGACGTCCCGATCGCCCCATTCACCGCCGGCAGCACCTGCTCGGCCATCAGTACCATGGAGCGGCGGCCGAGGCCGCGGTCGAGCCAGTCCTTGCCGGCGTAGAGGAGGGTGCCGAAGTCGCCGACCTGTTCGCGGAAGGCCAGCAGGTCGTCCGCCACCTTCCTGGGCGAGCCCCAGATGACCAGCTTGTCCATGACGCCGTCGACCGTGACCGCTTCGTCCGGCGTGTCGCGGCTTTCCTTGAATGCTTCTGCTCGGCCCGCGACCTTCAGCTTGGTGATGAGGTTATTGTAATAGAGCCGGTAGGGACTGTTGGGCGCCATCACGTACTCGCGGGCGGTCTTGTCGTCGTCGGCCACGAAGATCGAACGGGCGACGCGCCAGTTGACGGGGTCCGCCGGCCGCCCTCCTCGTTCGCAGCCTTCCACGTATTTGGGCCAGTGGCTCTTCACCCAGACGGGCATCAGGAAGTTGGCCGAGATCGGCTCCCAGCCGCGTGACGCCGCTTCTGTCACGCCCTTGGAGAAGGGCGCCACCACCGTGACGACGATCGGCGGGTGCGGCTTCTGCAGCGGCTTGGGCAGGATGCCCTGGCCGATGTCGGCCATCAGCGTGCGCTGCGTGGAGATGCGCCAGTACTTGCCCTCGATGTCGTAGGGCGGCTCGCCGGCCCAGATGGCCAACACCTGGTTGATGGCCTCGACGAACATCTCGTTGCGGTTGGCGTTGAGGTTGCCGAATGCCTCCGCATCCGACATCAGCCCGCCCGGCGATATGCCGAAGATCAGGCGCCCGTCGAGCAGGTGGTCGAGCATGGCGATGCTGGCAGCCACCGCAGCGGGGTGGTTGTTCGGCATGTTGACGGTGCCGGTGCCGAGCCGGATGTGCCTGGTTGCATCCACCAGAGTAGCGATGAAGGTGACGCACGAGGTGATGTTCTCGGCCGCGTCCGTCACGTGTTCGCCGACGTAGCCTTCGACGAAGCCCAGCTCGTCGGCCAGGATAAAGGCCTCGCGGTCCTCGCGGAGCGACTGGCGCCAGTCCTTGCCGAGCGGATGGATCGGCATGGTGAAGAAGCCGAGCTGCATGGATCAATGTTCCGATTTCTGATCTGACTTCTCTGCCAAGAATCGTGAAATCGTGAGATCGCCAAGTCGTGAAATCGATCACACGAACTCACGACTTCACGACTTCACCATTTCACGGCTCTACTTGACGGCCTGCGGGTTGATGGGCGACCCGGTGGCGCCGGGAATGACAAGCGGCGCGCCGCAGAAGAAGAACTGGTAGACCTTGTCGGCGGCGCAGTCCTCGGCCAGCGCCTTCAGATCGAACATCTCGCCCATGTAGAGGCCCATGGCGGGGATCACCACCCAGTGCCAGGGCTGGTTCACGTCGGGCGTCTCGTTGGGCCGCACCTCGACGCCCCAGGTGTCGGAGCACACGCCTGCCACCTCTCTCTCGTGCAGCCAGTAGCAGCTCTCGAACTTGAGGCCCGGCGCGTCGCCGCCGGCATAGCCGCCCCAGTCGCCGCGCGCGTTGCAGGCCTCCATCTGGCCGGTGCGGACGATGACGAAGTCCCCTTTGCGGATCTCCACCTTCTGCGCCGCCGCGCAGGCGTCCAGCTCTTCGTTGGAGATGCCGTAGCCGTCGGCCAGCGTCTCGACACCCTTGAAGCGGGCGATATCGAGCAGCACGCCGCGGCCCACCAGCTTGTCCTTGGCGTGCTCTATGCCCAGCACCCCGAGGCCGTTGGAATCGACCTTGGAAGCGTCATGCCCGTTGTACGTCTTGCCCTCGTAGAAGATGTGGCCGAGCGAGTCCCAGTGCGTGGCCGCCTGGATCGGCATGTTGATGGCATCGTCGGCGTAGGCCAGCCGCGGCTGGCGGCCCGCCAGCGCATCGGTGCCCGTGGCGAGCATGGTGTGGATCGGGTTCCAGCGCTTGCCGAACAGGCCGCGCTGCGGGCCGCTCTGGCCGAGCGGAATGCCGAGCGCGAAGGTCCTGCCGCGCTTGATGAGGCCGGCCGCGGCCACCACATCGGCTGGCGTGACTTGGTTGAGCGTGCCGATCTGGTCGTCCTTGCCCCAGCGGCCCCAGTTTGAGAGCGCCTTGAAGGCCTCGTCCACGGCCGCCCTGGACACCTTGATGTTCCGGCTGGAGGATTGCCGTGGCATGGTCCACCCCTGGTTCTGCGAGGCGCTGGCGCGCGTCGGTCTTCGTGTCGTTCTTGGCGCATTTTGCACGGCCGGCCCGCCATTGCCAGTGAGCGTGAGATACGTTTTCATGGGGAGAAAATGGTCGTTGGCTTGACGCGGTGCGGCTCAAAACGCGGCGTAGGCCTACGCCGCGCTGGCCTGCCGGCGACCTCCACGCGTCGGGGCGTGCTGCTGCGGGCGTGGGTAGGGCTCGAATGCGTGCTCCTCGGCGAATAGGAGATCGAGGTATTTCCGATGGAGGAAGATCTTATCGCGACCGACCTTCTCCTCCTCGAGCACGCCGAGTCCGACGAGCTCTTTGAGATACTTGGAAACCGCTTCGCGCCCAGCGATGCCCTGCTCAACCAGGTTGGAGATGCGGCAGCAGGGAAAGGTGAAGATCTGCTCGACCACGGCGTGGGGCAGCTTCGGAGCTGCAGCGCGCACGTAGGCCACCGTCTCGTCCATGAGGGCGCGGACCGCCCTGACCTTCAGCATCGTCCACCCCGATGTCTCCTCGACTGCAGCGAGCATGTACAGGAGCCAAGGCTCCCATTCCTCGTAAAAGGTGACGCGCTCCAGCAAGCGATAATAGTCGCCGCGCGTGTTCAGGATAAATCTGCTGAGATAGAGGGTGGGCATCTCTAGCAGCCCGGCCTCGATCAAGCTGAGAATATTGAGGATCCTCCCCGTGCGGCCGTTGCCGTCAGGGAAGGGATGGATGGCCTCGAACTGATAGTGAAGGATGGCCATCCGCACCAAGGGGTCGAGGTCGGGACTTCCGTGGGCGAACGTCTCCCAGTTCGACAACAGCTGGCGCAGGTGCGCCTCTCCTTCGGGAGGGGTGTAAATCACCTCGCCCGTGTGGCTGTTGGCCAAGGTCGTGCCCGGCGTTCGGCGAACGTCCATTTCGATGCCCATGAGGACGCGGCATACGTCGATGGCGATCCTGGTCGAGAGCGGCCGGCCCTTGAGCGCCTCCACACCCTGGTAGAGGGCCATGCGGTAGCGCGCGGCCTCTTTGGTCGCTGGTGTCGCCCCGCTGTCCCCCAGGCTCGCCTGCCTGAACAGGGCGTCGTTGGTTGTGACGATGTTCTCGATCGCCGAGCTGGCGCGAGCCTCCAGATTGGGGATGGTGCGGATCAGCACCCGCTGGTCGGGGATCAGATGCCCGGCAAGGCGCAGCTCGGCCAGGGCCGTGCGTGCGACCACGCACTTCTTGAGCACGGCACGGGTTTCCACGTCCGCTCGCGGCGGAAGCGGCGGCAGATCGTTGTAGGGGCGCTTCGGGTCCACCGTGGTTGGCTCCGTGTTCCCAGCGAACTCGTCGGAATGATCGAGATTTGCCGACATACGAGGCAAGATATGTCGTCGGCGGCGACATATCAGGTAATATGTCGGAAAAATTCAAAACGACCGACATGTCTGGGTGAATATGTCGCCTGCGCCGACATGTCAACGACGATATGTCGTCGAAATCTATCATTGACGACGCATCGGCCCCAGGCGCACGAACTTCGCTGAAATTTGTGCGAATCCGGCGAACATGCACGGGCGGCGAGCACGAGACCGCCTTGCTTGACCGCACCCGGCCGTATCGGCCATTAACCCCCCTCCGGCGGCGGCTAACCTTTAGAGACTCGGCCCATGTCCTCCACCAAGGCGAGCGAACGCTACAACGCGCCCGTGCGCGAGAAGCACTGGCAGAAGGTGTGGGAGGAGCACGGCACCTTCCGGACCGGCGAGAAGAGCGGGAAGCCGAAGCGCTACCAGCTTGAGATGTTCCCCTACCCGTCGGGGCGCATCCACATGGGGCACGTGCGCAACTACACACTGGGCGACGTGATGGCCCGCTACATGCGCGCCAAGGGGTTCAACGTGCTGCACCCCATGGGCTGGGACGCCTTCGGCCTGCCGGCCGAGAACGCCGCCATCGAGCGCAAGGTCCACCCCGCCAAGTGGACCTACGAAAACATCGACACCATGCGCGCCCAGCTCAAGGCCATGGGCCTGTCGCTGGACTGGAGCCGCGAATTCGCCACCTGCAACCCGAACTACTACGTACACCAGCAGCGGCTGTTCCTCGACTTCCTGAAGAAAAAGCTCGCCTACCGCAAGACCGCCAAGGTCAACTGGGACCCGGTGGAGAAGACCGTGCTCGCCAATGAGCAGGTCATCGACGGGCGCGGCTGGCGCTCAGGCGCGATTGTCGAGCAGCGCGACCTGACGCAATGGTTCTTCAGGATCACGGCCTATGCCGACGAACTGTTGCAGGCCCTCGACGGTTTCGGGGACAAATGGCCGGATTTCGTGCGCAAAATGCAGCGCGATTGGATCAGCCGCTCCATCGGCGCGAACATGCGGTTCGCGCTGGAAGGCGGCAAGCTGCCCAAGAAGCTGGCCACGCTGGAGGTGTTCACCACGCGCCACGACACCATCTTCGGCGCCTCGTTCATGGCGATCTCGCCCGAGCACCCGCTCAGCGTCCACCTGGCCGGCAAGAACAAGGAACTGGCCGCCTTCGTCGAGGAATGCCGCAAGATCGGCACCAGCGAGGAGGCGCTGGCGAAAGCCGAGAAGAAGGGCTTCGACACCGGCATCGTGGCGGCGCACCCCTTCCGGCCCGACGTGAAGCTGGCCGTCTACGTGGCCAACTTCATCGTCATGGGCTACGGCACCGGGGCCATCTTCGGCTGCCCGGCGCACGACCAGCGCGACCTCGACTTCGCCCGCAAATACGACCGCCCCGTGATCCCGGTGGTCTTGCCGCCCGGGGCGGACCCCAAGTCGTTCACGATCGGTAAGGAGGCCTACGTGGGCGACGGCACCATGGTGAACTCCGGGTTCCTCGACGGGCTCGGCATCGAGGCCGCCAAGGACAGGATCGCGAGCGTGCTGGAGGAGCAGGGCATCGGCACGCGCAAGGTCAACTACCGCCTGCGCGACTGGCTGATCTCGCGCCAGCGCTACTGGGGCTGCCCAATCCCGGTGATCCACTGTGAGAAGGACGGCATCGTGGCCGTGCCCCTCGACCAGCTGCCGGTGCAGCTGCCGCAGGACGTGAGCTTCGACAAGCCGGGCAACCCGCTCGACCACCACCCGACCTGGAAGCACGTAACGTGTCCCAAGTGCGGGCGGCCGGCGGTGCGCGAGACCGACACCATGGACACCTTCGTGGACAGCTCCTGGTACCAGTTCCGCTTCACCGCGCCCGAGGCCAAGACCCCGACCGACAAGAAGGCACTGCAATACTGGGCGCCGGTGGACCAGTACATCGGGGGCAAGGAGCACGCGGTGCTGCACCTGCTCTATGCGCGCTTCTTCACCCGCGGCATGAAGGCCACCAGGCATGTCGCGATCGACGAGCCGTTCGCGTCCGTGTTCACGCAGGGCATCGTGGTGCACGAGACCTACCGCAGCGAGAACGGCGACTGGCTGATGCCGTCCGAGGTCAGGATCGAGGGTGAAGGCGCCGAGCGCAAGGCCACGTCGCTCGCCACCGGCCGCCCGGTGACCATCGGCCCCATCGAGAAGATGTCCAAGTCCAGGAAGAACGTGGTGGACCCCGACGACATCATCGCCCACTACGGCGCCGATACGGCCCGGCTGTTCATCGTCTCCGACAGCCCTCCGGACCGCGACATCATCTGGACCGAGGCGGGGGTGGCGGGGGCCGGCCGGCAGGTGCAGCGCATCTCCCGCCTGATCGACCAGGTGGTGGAGCGCGGCGCGCCGAAGCTGAACGGCATGCCGCCCAGCCTGGGCCCTGAAGCGCAGGAACTGCGTCGCGCGGCCCACAAGGCGCTGAACGCTGTAAGCCAGAGCATCGAAGGTTTGCGCTACAATGTGGGCGTTGCCCAGATCTACGAGCTGACACACGCCATCTCGGCGGCCTTGGACAGGGCCGGGGACAACTCCGGGGAGGGCCTCGATTGGGCCATCCGGGAGGCCGCCGAGTTGCTGGTGCAGATGGTGGGGCCGATGGTGCCGCATCTGGCTGAAGACAGCTGGGAGCGGCTTGGATACAACACCCTGCTGGCCGATCAGCCCTGGCCCAAGCCCGACCCGGCGTTGCTCGTTGACGATCGGATTACGATTGCCGTACAGGTAAATGGCAAGAGGCGAGATGAGCTCATCGTCGCCCGCACTGCGACCAAGGCCGACATCGAGGCGGCGGCGCTCAAACTGGAGAGTGTCACCCGGGCCTTGCAGGGGAAGCCGGTGACGAGGGTCATCGTCGTACCGCAGAGGATCGTCAATGTCGTCGCATGACAGCGATCAGGCTCGCGCATCGACGCTCCGGCGGCTCGCTCGGCGGGGCGGGCCCCTTCTGTTCCTGGTCGCCGCGATCCTGACGGGATGCGGCGATTCGGGCTTCCATCCCCTCTATGCCCCGTCGGCCAGCGGCGCCCTCGTTACCGACCGCCTGAAGGAGGTGGATTTCGCGCCGATTCCGGGCCGCGTGGGGCAGCGTGTCCGCAATGAGCTGGTGTTCCAGAGCACCGGCGGCGGCAACGCCCTGCCGCCGCAATATCGCTTCGAGGTGGTGCTGCAGGAGAACGTCACTTCCACGCTGGTCAACATCCAGGGCCAGGTGGGCGGCGCCGTGTACTCCTTGCAGGCCTCGTTCCGGCTGATCGACCCCAAGACCAAGCAGGTGGTGTTCCAGGGCACCAGCAACTCCCGCGCCCCGTTCGAGCGCTTCGAGTCGATCTACTCCAACGTACGCGCCCGCGAGGACGCCGAGAACCGCGCCGCCCGCATCATCGCCGACGACCTGAAGACACGGCTGGCGGCCTACCTGTCGCGCCCGGCGTAGGCCGCGGCGGATTGGGGTCAGACCCTGCGGGTCTGACCCCATGGCACGACATCCGAATTGCGGAAGTCCATCGAATCGCCGCGCCGATTTCGGCGCGGGACAGAGTTCCCGTGCTTCCCCGCTGCTCGCGCTACATGGCGGCAGGATGCGGTGCCGGCGATATGCCAAAGGTGGTGCCGCCACATGGGGTCAGACCCGCAGGGTCTGACCCCATCGCAGCACCCAGGTGACACACCATGGTCGCGGTAAAATCCTACCAGGCGGATGCCTTCCTGAAGGCGGTGGAACGGGTGCCTTCCGCGGTGCTGTTCTTCGGCACCGATGCGGGCCTCGTGGGCGAGCGGGCGGGCACGCTGGCGGGGCGGCTGGCCGAGGCGCACGGGGGGGAGGTGCTGCGGCTCGACGACAGCGACCTCGACGACGACCCGGACCGCATCAGCGTGGAGTTGTTGACACCGCCGATGTTCGGCGGGCGCAAGATCGTGCGCGCGGCGACGGGCAAGCGCGTCAACGCCGCCGCGCTGAAGCCGCTGGTGGGGGCAGGCGGGCTCGAAGGCTTCCTGATCGTTGAGGGCGGCAACCTGCGCCCCGACGATGCGCTGCGCACCCTGTTCGAGACGGCCGCGGGCGCCGCCGCCGTCGGCTGCTATCCCGACGAGGCGCGCGACCTCGAGGGCATGATCGGCGAGGTCCTCGCCGCGGCCAGGATGCAGATCGCGCCGGACGCCCGGAAGCTGCTCGTGGCCCGCCTCGGCGCCGATCGTGCCCTCTCGCGCGCCGAGGTGGAGAAACTCACCCTCTACGCCCGCGGCAAGGGGCGCATCGAGGAGGCGGACGTGGAGGCGGCCGTTGGCGATGCCGCCGAGACTGCGCTCGACCGCGTGGCGATGGCCGCCGCCTCGGGCCACGCGGCCGAGGCGGTCCGCGAGTGCGAGCGCTGTGTGACGGGCGGCGAGAGCGCGCAGGGCGTCATCCTGGCACTGCAGCGCCACTTCCTGCGCCTGCATCGCTTGCGCAGCGGCCACGATGCGGGGCGCTCCATCGAGGACCTGATGCGCGCGCTCAAGCCGCCGCCCAGCTTCAGGCAGAAGGCCGCCATCGAGCGGCAGGCGCGCGCGTGGCCGCTGGCGAGCCTGAATGCCGCGCTGGCCCGCATCGGCACAGCCGCCAAGGCCGCGCGCCTCCGCGGCGCGCTGGAGGATACATTGGCGGAGAACCTTCTGTTGGATCTCGGCGCGCTCGGCCGGCACACGCACCCGGACCGCTGAGCCTCGGGAGGCGCGGGCGCGCTCAGCCGTGCGCCGCGGACAGCGAGCCGAGCAGGGAGCGCCCTGTGCCCCCAGCGCCACCTTCCGGGGCCCGCGGAGAGCGGCCCGCCGGGGCGATGACGGGCTGGGTGGGCAGCCACATCTCGAACCAGCGCCGCTCGCAGTCCTCCGTGTTCCGGCCGGATACCGCGCCGATGGTGGACCAGCCGCGCCGGGCGAGCGACCAGCGGCGCAGCGTATCGGCCTCGAAGCCGATCAGCAGGCTCAGCGCGGTCGCAGCCAGAATGGCCCATCCAGGGTGGAATTCCAGCCGCTCCGTAAGCAGTTCGACCCCGATACCGGCGAGGCTGTAGATCGCGAACAACCACCACAGCCGGTGCGCCAGCAGCCAGATGGGAGTGAACAGCGCGGCGGTCCAGGAGAACCCATCGCGCACGAACGCCAGCCGCTCCGCCCGGTCGATGCGGTCGGCCGGCGGGTTGGGCGGCTCGTGCACGGTGAAGGTGAGCATGCGCGCTTGCCCTTGGGAGCTTGCGGCCCCTCTTCTACCGGCCCGACCGTCCGAAGGCGAGCGGATTTGGACGTGCCCCGCCGGGCCGCAGAACTGCCGGCCTACCTGCTGCGGGGGGCGTTGTATTTCTCACGCCACTTGGGGCCGGGGCCACGCATGTAGTGCTTCTCGGGCCGGTAGGGGCTCGCCAGCAGCTTGCGCCACACCTGCGCGAGCGCCATCGCCCGCCTGAAGAGCGTCCGAACCGATGCCAGGTTCGCGTCCATCTCTGTGCGCATCGCTCGTCTCTCAGCCACGGAGTTCCGGTCCCCGTCGCCAGCCTCTACGCGGCCTGCCCCCATCGCGGATTGCTGGTCACGCCGTACCCACGACATGTTGACCGGCCTTTGACCCAAGTACGCGCGATCGGACGGTCCTCCGTCGCGGGCAAAACGACGCGAGGGCGCGCACGTCGGCGCCGGCGCGATGGCCGAGGGGCCGCGGGCTGAGCGCGGGCTGTCCACCTGGGATGCTCCCCTTCCCGAGCGGCGAGGTACAAGCCGACCATTGTGGCCAAACCGTGCAACCCTGAGCGGGGCCATGAGCAATGGAAAGCGCCGTAGACGCGGCAACGCAATGCTCCGGCTGAGGAGCGTCGGCGATTTTCGGGCGCCTGGCGCGCCGCCGCGCGCGGCAACCGGAAATTAACGATGAACGGCTATTTAACCGGTCCTTAGGAGTCGCGGCCACGCCGCCGGCGGCCGGGACGCCTGCTTGAGCGATCGGGACTGGGAGAGACCCATGCGCGCAAGGCTGCTGACTGCCGCCATCGCCCTGACCGTCCTCGTCTGCGGCGCCACCGTCGGCCTGGAGGCGGTCGGCGTGCTCTACCCCTCCGGCGCCTCCGCGACGCAGGAGGCCGAGGAGCACACCCAGGCCGTCCTGGCACGGTTCGAAACCGATCTCGACTCCATGGTGGCTCCGAGCGGGCCCGTCGACCTGCCGAACGAGGCCCCGCTACCCTGGCAGGACGCGGGGCCCGCGACGGCCGCTGCGTCCGTCCCTGACGCGCAACCTGCGACAGCCGCACCGGCGCCACCCGAGACGCTGTCCGCGACGGCCACGGGCGAGTCTCAGACTGACGCGAAGCGGGAGGCCGGCGAGCATCCGGCACTCGCCTTCAGCATGCGGGCCGAGCCGATCCTGCAGACCGGCGATCCTGCGCCGCCAGACGAGCAGCCGCCACCCGCGCCGCGGTCCGCGTCTGAACCCGAGCCCGTGGCGGTGCCGGTCGCGGTGCAAGCCGCCCCGCCGGCGCGATCAGCGCAGCCGCGCTCCGCCAGCGCCGGGCGGGCAGCCTCGGCCGCGCGCATGCGGGAGCCCGGCCGCGGAGGCTGGGGCTGTCCAGTGCTCGACTGGCTGGGTCAGTGAAGACCCCCTCCATGCCGGCGCGCAGTCTCAATTGGGGCCGACGGGGCCGGTGGGCCAGTCGAAGCGGTAGTTGATGCTGAACGTGAGGGCGTGGATCTGCTGGTCCACATCGGGCACGGTGAGGCTTCCGGCCGGGCCGCTCAAGGTCACCGTATCGCTGCCGAAGTCCATGAACATGTACTCGAGCCGCGCCGACCAGGCGCTGCGGAAGGCGAACTCGTAGCCCCCGCCGATCGTCCATCCCGAGCGCGTCTCGCCGCCGTCGAGGGCGATACCGGGCAGCGATGTGAAAGCGTGAAAGCTGTTGCGGGCCCACGCCGCACCGCCCTTCACGTACCAGACCGACCGGTCCCGCACGAGGCCGACCCGGGCGGTGAGGGTCGCCGCCCAGTCCAGCCCGGACTCGAAGGTGCCCGTCACCCCGCCCGGGAGCAGCACCAGCGCGCCATTCTGCCCGTCATCTGTGCTGCCGGTCCATTGCGCCTCCAGTCCAAGAAGTGCGCTGCCTGCGCGCAGATTGAAGCCCACCTGCGCGCCGCCGATAAACTGCCAGTCGTTCTCGGATGTGAAAGTATCGTTCAAGCCGGCGCCCGCATGGCCCCCGATGTAGGGCCCGTTCCAGCTGTAGAGCCGGATGATGGGTGGCGCGTACGAGTAGACCCCGGGAAGTTGCTCTGGACCGTAGATCCCGGGCGGCGGCCGCGGATTGTATATTGCCGGCGGCGGCTGGCCGTCCGCGGCAGCCCCCTGCGCCAGCAGGGTCATGGATAAGCCGGCTGCGGCAAGCTGCTTGCGCATCCCGTTGCCCCCCAGGGTTCAGTCCAGCCAGACCACAATCTCTGCGTGTGTGTGCCGGATTCGCACGCCCTTAGGGTGGCAGAAATGACACGGCTGTCCCGGAACGGATGCCACGCCGAAGCGGACACCATCCGGTGGTCGTTCTCCTTCCGGTAGCGGACCGCGGGGCGCGGTTCAGGCTCCCGGCGCCGGCGAGCGGCCCTACCCGGACGCGGGCAAAGACACTATGGGTCCGTAGGCCCGAGCGCCCCTGGTCCTCCCAGGGGGATCCCAAGGGCTTGCCCCGCATCCGGGTCGTCCCAGGACATCCCTTGACGGATGGCCCCATCATTCCGACATCGCGCAGGAACCGCCCATGACCGCTTCAGCACCATCCCCCGAGGTTTGGCACGGCACGACCATCCTGACCGTGCGCAAGGCCGGCAGGGTCGTGATGGCCGGCGACGGCCAGGTGAGCCTGGGGGCGACTGTGATCAAATCCAACGCCAAGAAAGTGCGCTCGCTCGGCAAGGGCGACGTGATCGGCGGGTTCGCCGGCGCCACGGCGGACGCCTTCACGCTGTTCGAGCGGCTGGAGAACAAGCTGGAGCAGTATCCGGCCCAGCTCACCCGGGCCTGCGTCGAACTGGCCAAGGACTGGCGCACCGACCGTTACCTGCGGCGCCTGGAGGCGATGATGATCGTCGCCGACCGGCAGGTGACGCTGGTCCTCACCGGCACCGGCGACGTACTGGAGCCG
>DATBKR010000259.1:0-7958 GCA_036555805.1 Hyphomicrobiaceae bacterium
GGGCCATCTTCTTGCGGGCCACGCGGAGCGCGGCGCTCATTTGCCTGCGCCGCCCGCCTCCAGGTAGGCGATGATCCTGGCGCGGGTGTCGGAGGAGGCGATGCCGCCGTAGGGTTTCATGGCATTGCCGCGCACGACTTCGTCGGGGTTGGCGATGAACCGGTCGAGCGTGACCCTGTCCCACACGATGTCGACGTTCTTCATGGCACCCGAATAGCCGTAGCCCGGCACCGACCCGGCTTTGCGGCCGACGATCTTGTAGAGACTGGGTCCCAAGCGGTTGTCGCCCTCCCGCAGCGTGTGGCAGGTGCGGCAGGCGTTGTTGAAGGCGAGCTGGCCGGCGTCCGCCTCCGGCGGCCTGCCCTGCGCGAGTGCCCACTGGCATATCACGATCAGAGCTGCGCTCAGCACCGCCGCGATTGCCGTCGAGGACATGCGATTCCCCACGTGAAAGAAACGGCCTGTCCAAGGTCAACGCGTCTTCGGTGGGCGGCGTTCCCTGTGATGTGGCGGGGACGGCGGGCACGACCGCGGGGGGCGAAGATGCGCTGCCGCGCATTCGGCCACGTTGGAAGGCCGCCAGACCGCCGCACCGGGGCGAGGAGGAGCGCCGCCCGCCGGCGCTGCGGGCGGCGCTCCTCGCGGTCATGCTGCGCCGGCCAGCCGCTATTTCAGGAACTCGTCGGTGAAGAGATCGTCGTATTTGGTGAGCGCATCCTTGGGGTCGAGCAGCTTGGCGTCGAGGCTCACCTTCTGGGAATGCTCCAGCATGGGAACAGTCACCCGGATGTCCTTGGCGTGGGCGGTCTGCGCCACCTTCCAGGCAGCGGCGAGCAGCGTCGGCTCCATCTTCGCGAAGCGCTTCTTGAGGACCGTCTCGAACACCACGTCCGGCTTCTCCTGGATCATCCTGGCGGCGCCGGCATAGGCGCGTGCCACCCGCGCGCAGAGGTCGCGTTTCTGGGTGCAGAAGTCGGGCCGCGTGTAGACCAGCGCATAGGCGAATGGCAGCAGCTCGGGGGCGTCGAAGGTGGAGCTGGCTACCATCACCGCCGCGCCCTTGACGACCGCCTGCGTGGTGAAGGGCATGGACGTCGTGTAGCCGTCGATCGCCTTGTTCTCCATTGCCGGGAACATGGCGGGCGGGTCCATGGGCGCGACGCGCACGTCGTTCTCGACGTCGAGGCCGCCCATGTTGGTCACGTAGCGCTGCCAGGCGTGGACGATGCTGCCGATGCCCTGCACGGCGATGGTCTTGCCCTTCAGGGCCTTGGCGCGGATGGTTGCAGGGGTCTTGTCGGTGATACCCGCCGCGTCGGCCACGTCCTTGCGCAGCACCAGCTCGACCAGCGGCTTATCGACCAGATTGGCGATGGCCTTGAACTTCTGCCCCTGCGCCGCCGCGCGCAGGAAGACCGGGCCGGTGCCAACCGTGAAATCGGCGCTGCCGGCGAGCACGGCATTCGGAGAGTTCACGCCGGTCAGGTTCTTGTCGATGACTTTGAGGCCCTCCTTCCGGAAGAAGCCGGCATCGTGGGCGACGTAGTGGGCGCTGAAGGTGAGCGTCTGGGCCGGGATGGCGAAGACCATCTCGATCTCCTGCGCCCTGGCGCCGGCGGAGCCGAGCCCGACTGCAAGGGCCGCGGCAACCGCGGTTGGCCATTTGAACATGCGAGTCCTCCCTGTTCTTTTGCCTTGCAACCGCATCTAGCAGGAAGCGCAACGCCCCACAATGCAGCGCAGCGGCGCCCGCACGCCGCAGATGCGTCCGCCGCGCTCCGTCCAGCAGGTTACGTGACGAACTCGTCCGCACGGAAGTCGGTCGCGAAGGTGGTCTGGGCCGGGATCGCGAACACCGTCTCGATCTCGCGCCGGGCCTCAACTTCAGCCGGCTGAAGCGCAATCGCAAAGGCGGCGGCTGCGAGCATTGGCCATTTGAACATCTCATCCTCGCGAATTATCGTGTTTGAGACAGCATGCAAGAAGAAGGCCGCGCGGCCACAACGCGACGGCTCCACAACGGTCCCGCCCACGAAAGCGCCAGGAAAAGGAAATGCCCGACCGGAAGCCCGTGGGAAGCTCCGATCCCGCCGAGCTGTGCCGCGACATGGACCAGGCGCCGCAGCGCGCCGCGCGGCGCAGCCGCCTTGACCGCGTGCTCGTGTTGGTCGCCCTGATCGCGATCTGGATAGGGCTCGCCGGGGCGTTCGGCACCTACTGGGTGGGATCGCCATGGGGCGTGGCTGTACGCCTCGGCAACGGCGTATGGGGGGACCTGTGGCATGCGCTCGCCTTCGCACTGGGGCAGACCTGGAGCGACTCGATGGTGGGTGCTGTGACGCGGCCCGCCAACCTCGGTCTGCAGGGGCAGCTGCAGGGCCAGATCCTGCTGCACGCCTCGTACACGCTGTTCGAGGCGATGGCCGGCTTCCTGCTTGGCGCCATCCCCGCCGCGGCGCTGCCCTTCCTGCTGCGCCGGCTGCCCATGGTGACGGCCATCATCGACCCGTTCATGGTGGGCGGCTACGGCGCGCCCAAGCTGGCCCTGGCGCCGCTCTTCATCCTGTGGTTCGGCATCGGCATCGAGTCCAAGGTCGCGCTGGTGGCGATCACGGTGTTCTTCATTGTCTACTTCAGCGCGCTCGCGGGCGTGCGGGCGCTAGACGCCAGGCTCGTGCAGATGGCCCAGGTGGCTGGCGCCAGCGAGCGCGCCGTGGCGCGCCACATCGTCTTCCCCGGCGCCGTGCCCTACATCTTCACCGGCTTTCGCATCGCGATGCCCTATTCGATCGGCGGCGCCGTCATCGCCGAGCTGATCTCGGCCAACCGGGGACTCGGCTACCTGATCCAGCTGGGTGCCATGAATTTCGATACCACCGGGGTGTTCGTGGCCCTGGTGGCAACCACCTGCGTCGTCTTTCTCGGCAACTGGAGCGTCGACACCGTGGAGCGCTGGCTGCTGCGCTGGCGCCCGCCGGCGGACGCCAGGGCCGAGGTAGGGAGCTGACCGATGACCGCTGCTGCCGGACCTCTGCTCGAAGTGCGCGACCTCGGCAAGCGCTTCGCCGGACGCGCCGGCCGCGATGGCCCGGCCTGGGTGATCCAGGGCCTGAGCTTTTCTGTGAGCGACGGCGAGTTCCTCACCATCATCGGCCCGTCGGGCTCGGGCAAGACCACGCTGCTCAACATGATCGCCCAGATCGACGTGGCAAGCAGCGGCACGGTGCGCTTCCAGTCCCAGCCGGCTCCGATCGGCGATCCCAAGTCGCTCAATCCGGGCCTCTCCTGCAAGATCGGCTACGTCACGCAGGAGGACAACCTGCTGCCCTGGCGCACGACGCTGCAGAACGTGCTGTTCCCGCTCAAGGTGCAGGGCCGCCTCAACGACAAGACGCGGGCGCACGCCGAGACGCTGATCAGGGCGGTGGGGCTTGCCGGGTTCGAGAAGCACTACCCGCACGAGCTGTCGGGCGGCATGCGCAAGCGCGCCTCCCTGATCCGCACGCTGGTGTACGACCCGCCGGTGATCCTGATGGACGAGCCGTTCGGCGCGCTCGACGCGCAGACGCGCGTGCAGCTGCAGGAGGACCTCTTGCGGCTGTGGAATCTCGGGCGCAAGACCATCATCTTCGTCACCCACGACATCGGCGAGGCGGTCGCGCTCGGCGACCGCACGCTGGTGCTGTCGCGTGCGCCGGCGCGGGTGGCCGGGGAACACATCATCACCATTCCGCGCCCGCGCGACATCCGCGGCATCATGGGCCACCCCGAATTCGGCACGCTCTATCAGAACATCAGGGTCCAGGTGCAATGAGCACGACCCGAAGCGCGCTCGACCTCGCCGAGCCCACCCCCATCAGGTGGCGGCAGTACGCGGTTACGGTGGGGCGGATCGCACTCGTCCTGCTTCTGCTGGCCGGTTGGAAGATCGGGGCCGACGTGGCGGGGCAGCTCTACGTGGCCGACCCCGTCAAGGTGGCACAGCGCATTGTCGAGGACACCGCGTCGGGCGCGCTGCTGCGGCATATCTACGTGACCCTGCGGCTCGCGACCATAGGCTTCGCCATCGGCTGCGTGTTCGGCGTGGCGCTGCCCTTCCTGCTGCGGCGCCTGCCGCGGCTCACCGCGGCGGTCGAGCCCTACATCATGGCTTCGGTGGGCGTCCCGAAGTACGCGCTGGTGCCGTTGTTCATCCTGTGGTTCGGCATCGACGACGGACCCAAGCTGTGGCTGGTGGGGCTGCTGGTGTTCTATCCGGTGTTCATTGCGGTGTTTGCGGGCATCCGCAACGTGGACCGGCGCCTGATCAACATGGCGCGCGTGGCGGGTGCCAACGAGGCTGCGATCTCGCGCGAAGTGGTGTGGAACTCGCTGCTGCCGTTCTTCTTCGCCTCGCTCAAGATCGCCCTGCCGCGCGCGGTGAGCGCCGCCATCATCGGCGAGTTCCTGGTGGGCAACGAGGGCCTGGGCTTCCTGATCGAGAACTCGCGCCAGAACTTCGACACCACGGGCGTGTTCGCCGGCGTGGCGGTATCCACGGCCATCGTGCTGGCGATCAACGCCGTCCTCGTCCGCCTCGACCGCTACTTCAACGCCTGGCGCCCCGTGGATCGCGATATGGAGATGTAGGTTGGGTCGAGCGCAGCGAAGACCCAACAGCGCGGGGTGTTGGGTCTGCGGCTTCGCCTTGACCCAACCTACGTTCCCTCACCGCTTGCTCTTCGTCTTCCGCGCCTCCGTCCCCTCAAGCGCCCATCTCAGGCCCTTGTAGTTGAAGCCGTCGGCCAAGGTCGGCTTGACGATCTCGAAGTAGGGCGAGAGGTCGAAGTCGGCCGGGGCGTAGAGGCTGTGGTGGCGGATGTGCAGCAGCTCGCGGCGGCGGAACTTGGTCACGCCAAACGCCGGCACGTTCACACTCTCGATGCGCGGCAGGATCGGGTAGTTCACCCGCTCGAAGGCCTCGGCGATGAGGGTGGAGCAGACCGCCCGCGTCGGGTCGCCTGAGCCCAGCGCGATCATGCGCCTGCGCCAGCGTACGGGCACCGGGGGCGTCGGCAGCAGGTAGCGCGCGAGATCGAGGATGTTGCGCATGTCGTACCGCGTGCCGAGCCGCGACAGCACGAAGCCGATCACCTCTTCGCGGTCGTCCTGGGTGAGGCCCACGGGGCGGCAGATCCGGGTATGGTAGCGGTCGTAGGTGGAGAGGGGCAGCGAGACGCAGCCATCGACCGGATTGACCTCGACCAGCGTGTTGGGCTCGCCGTTGGTCCGCGCGTCGAGAACCTCGCCCACGTAGATGGCCGCATGCGACCAGGTGGACTGGGTCAGATACTTGATGGCGGTGGAGAGCGTGCTGCCGCCGGCCACCAGCAGCACGTCGGCGGGCCGCAGCGTCCGGCGCAGCGCCTGCGGGTCGCTGGGCACGAACGGCTCCTCGCCCGCGGCCTCCTTGCTGAGGTGCCGGGCGAGCCAGCGTCCGAACCGGTCCAGTACTGTGTCGAAGGCGGCCATGGGCCCCGCAGCATGCGTGCGACATTGCGCCATCCCGATGGCCGCCGCGGTCGATCACCTGCGTTTGAAGGCTATACGTTGTCAAACGGCCCAGGTTAGGAAAGCGGTCACCAAGAAAAAGAACCAGGTGGCTGACCGGAGGAAGCAGAAAGGCTCGCGGTTTCCTCCTCAGGGGGAGGCCGCTAGTCTGCGTGTTGACGCCCCAGTCCCGGGAAGCGGGGCACCAAGCGACGGAAAGCTGACCTATGGACCTCGATCCTGTCCTCCTCGCGCGCCTGCAGTTTGCGTTCACCATCAGCTTCCACATCATCTTCCCCGCCTTCACCATCGGGCTGTCGGCCTACATCGCCACGCTCGAGGTCATGTGGCTCAGGACCGGCAACGGGCTCTACCACCTGCTGGCGCGCTTCTGGACCAAGATCTTCGCGGTCTCCTTCGCCATGGGCGTGGTGTCGGGGATCGTGCTGTCCTACCAGCTCGGGACCAACTGGAGCCGCTACTCGCTCATCGTCGGCAACGTCATCGGGCCGCTGATCGGCTACGAGGTGCTCACCGCGTTCTTCCTCGAGGCGACCTTCCTCGGCGTCATGCTGTTCGGCTGGAACCGGGTGCCGCCGTGGCTGCACGTGCTGGCCACTGTCGTGGTCGCGCTCGGCACGCTGTTCTCGTCATTCTGGATCCTCGCCGCCAACAGCTGGATGCAGACGCCGGCCGGCCACGAGATCAGGGACGGCATCGCCGTGCCGGTCGATTGGCTCAGCGTCATCTTCAACCCGAGCTTCCCCTACCGCCTCGCGCACATGGTCACCGCCGCCTACCTGACCACCTCATTCGTGGTGCTGGCGGTGGGCGCGCGCTATCTGCTGGCCGGCCGCCACATCGACGAGGCGCGCACCATGCTGCGCATGGCCGTGGGTTTCATCGCCATCGTGGCGCCGCTGCAGGTCTTCCTGGGCGACCAGCACGGTCTCAACACGGCCAAGCACCAGCCCATGAAGATCGCGGCCATCGAGGGGCACTGGGACGGCAGCGAGCCGGGCGCCTTCCATATCGTCGCCTGGCCCAACGAGAAGGCCGAGCGCAACGACTTCGCGATCTCCATTCCCAAGGCCGCCTCGCTCCTCATCACGCACGATCCGAATGGGCTGTTCCCTGGCCTCAAGAGCGTGCCGCCGGACGACCGGCCGCCGGTGGCGCTGGTGTTCTATGCCTTCCGGCTGATGGTGCTGATCGGCTTCGCCATGGTGGGAACGGGCTGGGTCGGTGCCTGGCTGTGGCGGCAGGGGCGCCTGTTCGACACGGCCTGGTTCCTTCGGCCGGCGGCCAACGTGTGGTGGGCAGGTTTCGTGGCCGTCATCTCCGGCTGGATCGTGACCGAGAGCGGCCGCCAGCCGTGGGTGGCTTACGGCATCCTGCGCACCGCCGACGCCGTCTCGCCGGTGCCCGCGGGCAGCGTGCTGGCCACGCTCATCCTGTTCGTCCTCGTCTACGGCATCATCTTCTCCATGGGCATCTACTACATCAATCGCCTGATCCACACCGGCCCCACGGGCCACTCGATCCTGCCCCCCGAGCACGGCCTGCCGAGCCGACCGCTGTCGGGCGCCGCGGAGGCCGGGCGCGAGGTGCTGGGGAGATAGGGAGAGAGTGGCCCCGCTAGAGACCCAATCCCCAATCCCTAATCAAGGGCGTCTGGGCTCGGCGTTGCCGTTGGGGCCGGGTGGGCCACCGCCGTCGGGGCGCGGCTGCGGGCCGGCGCCGAGCAGGTCCTGCTCGGCCAGCGTGTCGCGGCAGGGTTTGCTCAGCTTGTCGGCGTTCTGGAGCAGGCAGGCCAGCGCGAAGCCGGACCGTGCCGGCACCTGGGGGCACAGCCGGTCGACATCGGGCAGGCACATCCTGAAGGCGTTGGCGGCGGTGAGGCCCCACACCGTCAGAGCCTGGAAGCACGGCTGGCTCACCAGGTCGGCGTGTCGGCTCAGGCAGCGCATGATGCGCCCGCCGCCCACCGGCACGTCGCGGCAGAAGCGCTGATAGTCGGCTTCGCAGGCCATGCGCACCGCCCTCGCCCGTTCTCCAGGCTGGAAGCCCTGCGCCGCCCCGCCGCTCGGCAGCGAGGCGACCACGAGGGCGGCGGTGAATGCTGCAACGAGATTGCGCGCCATCAACGAAGGAACCCATCGAGCCTGGGTCCTGCGTATAGCAAGCGGTGAAGCAGTCCGCGAGGATGCTGCTTCACCCGCGAGGCCCGGCAGGGTGCGCCCGTCTACCACCGGCAGTGGCGCACGCCCCACCGGTCGACGAAGCAACGGTTCGGATGCCAGGCGCGCGGATAGCACGCGACGCGCACGCAGAAGGGGCCTACATGCCGGTGCCAGCCGGCCCCTCCCGCCTCGCAGGAGCGATGGCAGCCCCACACCTTGTGCACGAGGCTGCCGTCGGCGGCACCG
>DATBKR010000260.1:0-4528 GCA_036555805.1 Hyphomicrobiaceae bacterium
GTCGACCTTCAGGATGCCGCTGTAGATGTTGTCGTGGATCTTGATGGCACCGAGCGACGAGGTGAAATGCGGATCGAGGGTGTCGACGGTATCGATCCAGGCGATCTTGAGCTGGCCGCCTCGCTTGATGCTCTGCGCCAATGCGGGCCCTGCGAATCCGGGAGCTGCGAGGCCGACGCCAGCCGCACCCGCGCCGGCAAGAAATGTCCGGCGGCTCACCAGTTGCTCCGCCATCGCGTTGGCGAGCGTCTTGACGTGATCGTGACCCTTCCCAGCCATGGCTCCCCTCCTTTTTCGATCGCTGCCGCGACCGGTGAGAGAGATTGACGGGCCAAACGATGGTGATGCGCCTCCACGGGCGCGCCACGATGCGACCCTCGCGTGACCGACAGAGATTAAGATGGGTGCGCCTGCAACTTGCATAAGCTGGGGTCAGGGGCCTGTCAAACGAAAAGGGAACAACCAAAAGAGCGGGCTCATCAGGGTTGCCGACGGCAGCGGCTGGCCGCGGTGGTAGTTGAAGAACCGCATCGCGCCCTGCTCGCTCCGCGGCTGCGGCACATGGACGTTGAGGTACATCCGATCGATACCCTCGACCGACAGCCGCACGTGATCGCGGAGGATATCGGCCACACTCCGATGTGCTATCATTCCCCCGGCTCCGGTCGTGCAGGTTTTGCCCCTCGCGGGGCGTTGGACCCAAGTGGTCCAACTGAGCTTGGTTCTACCAGAAGCTCGTCATCGACCGGCGGCCGGAGCCACAGCCGCCACCCGCCTCGTCGGTCTGAGGCGGAGCCTCGTTAGGTTCAAGGGATCAGGATTGGGTTCTGGTCGGAGCTGCCGGCTCTGCAACCCGATCCCCGATCCCTGATCCCTGGTCCCGAGCCGCATGCGCGCCATGATCCTCGAACGTCCGGGCGAGCCGCTGCGCTCCGTGGAGCTGCCGATGCCCGCGCCCGGCCCGGGGCAGGTGCGGGTGAGGGTGGCGGCCTGCGGCGTGTGCCGTACCGACCTCCACGTGGTGGACGGCGACCTCACGCAGCCGAAGCTGCCCATAGTTCCCGGCCACGAGATCGTCGGCTATGCCGATGCGCTCGGGCCCGGCGTGACCGGGCTCTCCCTCGGCGAGCGCGTGGGCATCCCCTGGCTCGGCCATACCTGCGGCGTCTGTCCCTACTGCCGCGCCGGCCGCGAGAACCTGTGCGACGCGCCCGGCTTCACCGGCTACCAGATCGACGGCGGCTACGCGGAGTATGCCGTCGCCGATGCCGCCTACTGCTTCCCTATCCGCGGCGGCGGTTCCGACATCGACGTGGCGCCGTGGCTGTGCGCGGGGCTCATCGGCCACCGCTCGCTGCGGCTCGCCGGCGAGGCGCCGGCGCTCGGCCTCTACGGCTTCGGCGCGGCGGCGCATCTGGTGGCCCAGGTGGCACGCCACCAGGGCCGGCAGGTCTACGCCTTCACGCGGCCGGGCGACGCGGAGGCCCGGAGATTCGCCCTGTCGCTCGGCTGCGTCTGGGCCGGCGGCTCCGACTCGGCGCCGCCGGCGCTCCTCGACGCCGCCATCGTCTTCGCGCCGGTCGGTAGCCTGGTGCCGGCGGCCCTGAAGGCTGTGCGCAAGGGCGGCACGGTGGTGCTGGGTGGCATCCACATGAGCGACATACCGTCTTTCCCCTATGCTCTCATCTGGGGCGAGCGCGTGGTGCGCTCGGTGGCCAACCTCACGCGCCGGGATGCCGTCGAGTTCCTCGAGCTGGCCCCCAAGGTGCCGGTGCGCGGCCACGTGGTGCCCATGCCGCTGGCCGAGGCCAACACGGCGCTCGCCCGCCTGCGCTCGGGCGAGCTGACCGGCGCCGCCGTGCTCGTGCCATGATGCCATCTCGGCGATTCGCGCCAAGTCCACCGCTGAGGTGACTGCTTGCGTAGAACGCAGCCGGAAGGGCGCGGAGCGTTACCGCAATGAGCTGCACCTCGTCCAGGGCATCCTCGCCATGCGCAACGGCTCGCCGCCGGTCGCAGAGGCATCGCCGCGTTTTGCCCAATTGAAGGACAAGGCAAGGGAGGACCTGCTCGCGCTTGAGCAGCAGGCCAAGCGTGCGCAGAAGAGCTACCAGGACTTGCTGCGGATTGTCTCGGCTGTCCTGGAGGTGCGCGGCGCGTAAGAGGGGCGACGTCCGCGGGGCGCGGGGGCGAGGACCGCAGACGCCGCCGCCCTTGCCGTCGCCAGCCGGGCGGCTCATGATATCGGCGCTGCAGGGCGATCGAGACATGAAGCCGTCGGATACGTCTGTGTTCGCCGATCGCCGCGAGGCGGGGCTGGCGCTCGCGCGCGTGCTCGCGGAGAAGCATCTCGCACACCCCGTGGTGCTGGCCCTGCCGCGCGGCGGCGTGCCGGTGGCGGCCGAGATCGCGCGCCGGCTGGAGGCGCCGCTCGACGTGGTGCTGGTGCGCAAGATCGGGGTGCCGTACCAGCGCGAACTGGCCGCTGCGGCCGTGGTGGACGGCGGCAGCGCGGAGATCGTCGCCAACGAGGACGTGATGGCGATGGCCGGTCTCGCCCATGCCGATATCCAGCGCCTGGCCAGGCGGGAGCTCGCCGAGATCGAGCGTCGGCGCCACGCCTATCTCAAGGGCCGCGAGCGGGTGCCCCTCGACGGCCGCACGCTGATCCTGGTGGACGACGGCATCGCCACCGGCGCCAGCGCGCGCGCGGCGCTGACGGCGCTGCGACGCCGGCATCCGCGCGCGCTGATCCTCGCCGTGCCGGTCGCGCCCGCCGACACCGTCGCGGCGCTGCGAAGCGAGGTCGACGACGTGGTGTGCCTGACGACGCCGGAGCCCTTCGTGGCCATCGGCCTGCACTACCGCGACTTCCACCAGCTCAGCGACGAGGACGTGATGCGCGCCCTGGCGGACGCAGGCGCCGGCGCCGGCCGCGCCGGCGACAACTCGGACGGGCGGCCGTCCTGAGATGCGTCGGCTATCCTCGGGACGGCCGCTGCCCGGCCGTCGCTTGACCCAGGTCGGGACTCCAGCCGATCCTCGGGACATGAGGCAGACACGACCGTTTGCAATTGCCGCTGCGGGGTTATTCGCCATCGTCTTCTATTATCTGACGTGGACGGCGTATCCGTCGTGCTCATGGTGCAAGGTGAACTATCAAGGCCTGTGGCTGCTGACGTTCCTGTCCTTCGCCCCGCTCCTGGTGTTTGCTTGGTCATTGATTGCGTACCGCAGATCGGCGTCCTTCGTGTGGATTCGCCGGGCCATCATGACCCACGCTGCGGTTTGTGCTGCGCTCGTTGGTCTCTTATGGTTTGGAATATCTCCGATTCACGCCGTCCTCGCCGCGCTTTCTCTGCTCGCCGACGGGTGCGTCTTGGCCCTGTTGCCGCCGCGAGCGGCGTCGGAGCGGGCGATCGACTTCTACCCACGCACAGTGGCTTTCGCGGCAGGAGGCACGATCCTCGCGATGGTGGTGTGGTCCTTGATGAACATCGCTCTCGTCGCCGGATATGCGGCAAAGCTGGCTCAGGGGCGCCCCTACTGCATTCAAGTCGCGAGCAGCGGCCTCGGCCGATACGCCGAGGTTACGAGCCTGCACGCGCTGTCGGGGCTGCGAATGCAGACGCCTTACACGAACGCGGGAGGCTCGTCGGATTTCCAGTTCGCCTTTCACGCTGTGCTGGTGATTTCCAACAACGGCGTGCTCGAGTATCGCAATTGGTCCTACCGAAAGGGGGTGTTCGTGCTGGTTCCGGAAAGGACCCTGCGCGCCTTGTACCTCTTGCGGCCGTCCTGTCAGCCCAGGCCAGGCTTCGTCAGGCAGCTGTCGTGGCTATAGGCTGGGCCCTGCCAGCAGCGTGCCCGGCGGCAGCGGGAAGCCGCGCAGGAACTCGGCCGCGGCCATGGGGCGTTTGCCGGCGCGCTGCAGCTCCAGCAGTTGCAGCGCGCCCTCGCCGCAGGCGATGGTGAGCGGCCCGTCGAGCACCGTGCCAGGGGCGCCCGATCCGGGTGCGAGGCGTGTGCGCAGCACCTTGATGCGCTCGCGCTTCTCACCGGCGGCGAACCAGGCGCCGGGAAAGGGCGACAGGCCGCGCACGTGGTTGTGCACCTCCCCGGCCGGTCGCGTGAAATCGATGCCGGTCTCGGCCTTGTCGATCTTGGCGGCGTAGGTGACGCCCACGTCGGGCTGCGGCGCGCAGGTGAGCGTGCTGCGCTCGATCCCGGCCAGGGCCTGCACCATCAGCGCGGCCCCGCGTTCGGCCAGCGCATCGTGCAGTTCGCCGGCGGTCGTATCGGCCCCGATCGGCACCGGCTCGGCGAGGCAGACGGGCCCCGTATCCAGGCCCTCGTCCATGCGCATGATGGCGGCGGCGGTGGCCGCATCGCCGGCCATGATCGCGCGGGCGATGGGCGCCGCGCCGCGCCAGCGCGGCAGGGCGGAGGCGTGCAGGTTGAGGCAGCCGTGGCGGGGGGCGTCCAGCACCGGCCGTGGCAGGATCAGGCCGTAGGCCACCACCACGCC
>DATBKR010000261.1:0-7754 GCA_036555805.1 Hyphomicrobiaceae bacterium
TGCAGGGCTGCCCGGCCAGACGATCGCCAAGAGGCAGCTGTGGAGAAGCGGAGCCGTCGCGCGCGGCGGCTTCAGCTATTGCGCGAGCAGCAAGATCGGGATGCGTCGCCACGATGGTGCGCATGACGTCCGTCACCAGCCCCGTGTCCGACGCAACGCGCTTGGCGACCTCCCTGATGAAGACCTCGTAGCGCTTGCGTCCGACCGCCTCCGCGGCCCGCCGCTCACCCTCCGGGAGTGGCGGCGCAACCGTCAGGTAGTAGCGCACGAACAGCGCCAGGGTTTCGCTGGTCACTATGGCTTCGCGGTGCAGACGCCCGACGCGCCTGACCAGCGCGCTGAGAGCCCGGTGCACCTCGTGGCCCGGCTCCGTCGCGGCCGGTGGGTTCAGGAAGCGGGCGAGCGCCTCGTTGACCAGTGCGGACTTGGTCGTGCGGGAGCGCCTGAGCGCCACCTTGAACCGCCGCGCCACATCGTCGGTCAGATAGACCCCGATCTTGAGCGTCATGACCCGTCCCGCCGCGGTTGGGGATGACGGCAATCTTGCGCGGATGCGGCCGGCATGAGGCGTCCGCAGCGATGAGCTTGGCGCGATGGTGATCGCCAGCACAGGATCGGTGATGGGCGGACAGACGGAACCTGGCCAAACCGACGGTCTCGTAGCGGCCTCGGGCTGATACGTTTTGGGCGCGCCATGACAAACCCTCGACGTTTCCAACAAGCCAATGCTGATTCATGGTACGTTCTTTCTGAACAATTGTAAATGCATCTTTTGCCGAGAAAGCGGGAATGAGATCGAAAACTATCTCAGGGCATTTCACGACACGCCGCGACGATCCTGGGGCGGTGCTGTCGAGAACGAAGAGCAAACCGGCGATCCAGCCGAGCAATCGTGTGGATGCCTCGCCGCCTTTGACCTGTCACAGTTTCTCTGTTCGACCTGAAGCCCGTTTCTCCGTCTCGACCCGCGGTCGTTCCAGGCAGCCGCGCGCAGGAGCTGTCAAGGCTGGCCGCCTTGGCGGCCACCCGCAGGGCTCGGCCTTGACAGCTCCGAACACGGCTGCAGGCTTCGAGCGGTCGGGGCTGAAGTCACTTGGGCCGCGGCAGATCGAACGCTTCCGGGGCCCGGTCGCAGGGCACGACATTGCTCTCCGTTACGCGCATGATCGCCGCAATCGTGGCCTTGCGGCAGGGGGCGTGACCCGAATGGGCCGAGACGCCGGCAGGCGGCTCGGTCGCGCGGCCCGCTCCGGGCTGCGCGATAGCACCCGGTCGCGGCCGCTTGCGGCCGCGAGCCGCCCAAGCCTAAACCCGTCATTGCGACCGCATGGCCGATCGGCAACGCCCGCTCACCGGAACGCAACATTCGTGATGGAATTTGGTTTGACGCCTATTCAAGTTACGGAAATATTGAACGAATTCTCGACCCTGTCGACAAGCCAATTTGAGGCGCCGCTACGATCTCTTTGAAATATAAGGCTTAGACTCCAAATTGGCGTCAATCCTTTATCCTGATGTCCAAATACAGGCGCCATTCGATCCCACAAGTTCCCGAATTGTTATGTTGCCTTTTGATTACACGTCATGCTCCGCGATTGGGGCGCGGTCCCTGAGTGTTATATGAGCACTCATCCGGCGCTGGGTGGACAGCCCTTGCCACGGCTCTATCAATTGAGGCCAGCGAGCCCGAAGCGCTCGATCATGGAAGGCGTGTTCGCCCATGGGTGGCCGGGCAGCAACCGTATGAAGCCAGCGAAGACGGAGATGAACGCAGCTCTCGCCGCCGCATCGTCGAGGCGACCTGCCGCGTCGGCGGTGAGCAGCGGCCGGACATCCGACAGGAAGTCGGCCCGCTCGAGTTTGGCAAACATTCTCTCTTCGGCCTGAGCCCGGGAGATCGCCTGTTCGGACAAAGCAAGATAGCGACCGAGCAGCTCGACGACCCGCACGGCGCTGAGATCCGGGAAGACCTCAAGCGCGTGCGATAGATCGACAAGGTCCCTGCCCTTGTTGCGCTGAAGCAGGGCGCGCAGCTTGGTGGCCAGCAGCTCCTCGATCGAGAACGTCGGAATCGCAGCTTCGCCTGCGAACCACGGGTTCTCGACCCTGAAGGGTTTCGCGACAGGCGGATCGTAGGCTTCGCGCTCACGCGTGTTGATCTCGATCTTGATCCGGATCGGCGCTCCTTCGCCTTCAGGCTGAACGCGGAAGCGGAACTTGGGCGCCACGTCGCTTTGCTCAAAGCGCGGCCGCCCGAGCCAGGGGACGAGAATTGTGCGGATTTGGTCGAGCACGGGCCCGATGGGCCCGCCGGTGGTACGGACAAGATCGATGTCCTCCGAGTAGCGCAGCGGCCTCGGGAAGTGCAGTTTGTTGAGCGCGGTGCCGCCCCGAAATCGCAGCTCGCCGCGCAGGAAGTGGTCGCCGAACAGCTCCACGAGCGCGCGTGAGATGATGAGGTCCTGCTCCACTTGGCGCGGCTCCGCCCAGGGCGCTGACCTGGACCACGCGACGATGTTCTGTGCCGGGATCATTGATCGATGTCCGGATGGCGCTGAACAGCGACATGCCAGCGTTCATTGCGTTCGACAGGGCTCTGTGCTGGCCGGGCCGCGCCGCGCTTTGCCGGTTCCAGCGCCGTCCAGGGCACGCGTCCCTCCGCCACGAGCACCTCATGCAGCAGCTCGGCGCGCGCACCATGCCCGAGGCGCTCCAGCAGATAGCCGAGTCGCTGCACAACGGCGCGCTCGAAATGAGCAGCAAGTGACGCGAGCTTGGCGTCATCGAGCGTCTCGCCGAGATCGACAAGGATCGTTGCCACGGCGTCGAGGCCGCCGGCGGCATGGCTGTAGCGCACAAGATCCAACGCCGTGAGCTCGGGGGAGGAGACCATCATGCTGCCCGTGTCGGTCTTGTGCGGGCGGAGAGCGTCCCTCACGGCCTTCAGGTCCTTGCGGTAGTGGAACGTGATGAAAGACCGCCCGGCCCTTATCCTCGGGAGCTGCCGGTCCGTGACGACCTGGAATTCGATGACCGCCTGATGCGTGGCCCCGTGCAACTCGGCAGCCTTGAGAAGGCCGACGTAGTAGGGCCGGTCCTCGTGATGCATGAGGGCATCGATGTACCAGGCCGGCGGCGGCGCACCCCAGGACAGGTACTGTGGAGGCACGGCGACATAGAACCCCTGGCGGGGATTGAGCAGCAGGCCGCGCCGCTGAAGTCGGGCTGCGGCCTTGAGGAAGGCTCCTTCGGTGAGGCCGAGGGCGGCGATCGCTTCGGCGCGTGTGAAGGTGATGCGACCCTCGGACTGAAGGTGCATAAGGTAGGTCTGCAGAGTGGTCCGCGCCTGCAACATCATATGCATATATGGCATGATATGGTCCAAATTACAATACGATGCATGAGTGACTAAAGCATCATAACGAGAACTCGCCAAATAACGTCCAAATCTCAGTACGCTACACGCACAGGGCCAGGGTGTATGTGCCGAACAGTTCCGGTGAGTGATTGCGGCCTGTATCGATCAGACTATCGATGTCGCCGCGCGCCCAGGCGCCCGCCCGAGCCACCACGACAATCCGTGGAAGCCGGGCCGAGCCGCAGTAGTCCTCGTCCGTACGTTCTGGCTGTGAGCGTTGTTACCTCGTAGGTTGCCGACTCGAACACGCAAGTTCCTGCATGGCCATCGATGACGACCGACAGGGACGAGATCGAAGCGCTCCGACAACGTCTCCACGCTATCGACGTAGAGCGGGAGCAGCTTGTCGCTCGCCTTCGCGACCTCGAACTCGCGCGCGTGAGGGTCGCTCAAGACGAGCACGGACCCGGTGCCCACGCGCCAGCCACGGCGCCCACGGTCACGAACACCTCGCCTGCCGCCGACAAGATTGTCCTGTTTCGCGGTCTCTTCGCCGGCCGCACGGATGTCTTTCCCTTTCGTTGGGAAAACGCCAAGACGGGCCGATCGGGCTATGCGCCGGCCTGCGCCAACGAATGGCTCCGCGGCGTCTGCGGAAAGCCCCACGTCAAGTGCGGTGAGTGTCCGAACCCCGCGTTCATCCCCGTATCGGACGAGGTCATCGAGTGCCATCTGCGGGGCGAGGACCGCGTCCGGCCAAGCGGCCATGGTGGCGACCTCGTCATCGGGGTCTACCCGTTGCTCTTCGATGACACGTGCAAGTTTCTGGCCGTGGACTTCGACGGCGAGCAGTCGTCGACCGACGCCCTCGCCTTCATGGCAACGTGCCATGAGGTCGATGCTCCGGCAGCACTCGAAAGGTCGCGCTCCGGCCAGGGCGGTCACGTCTGGCTGTTCTTTGCAGAGCCGATTGCGGCGTCGGAGGCGCGGCGACTTGGCACGATGCTGCTGACACAGACGATGAATCGGCGCCCGGAAATAGGCTTCAAGTCCTACGACCGCTTGTTTCCGAGCCAGGACACGAGGCCGAGTGGAGGCTTCGGCAACCTGATCGCTCTGCCGCTGCAACGGCTGGCTCGGGAGAACGGGAACAGCGTGTTTGTCGACGCCGATCTCCAGCCGTACCCCGACCAGTGGGCATTCCTCTCGGAGTTGCGCCGGCTGACCGCTGCCGACGTCGCTGGTCTTATCGCCCGGATCGAGGCCGATATGCCCGGCGGTGCAACAGGCGTCAGGCTGCCGGTTGAGGACGAAGATGCCGACCAGCCCTGGACAATGAGCCCATCAAGGCGCCGCCGACATACAATCGTGCGCGAGGCGCTGCCGGAACGGGTCGATATCGTCGTCGCCGACCAGGTCTATGTGGATCGCGCTGGCCTGCCGTCATCGGTTGTCGCCCAGCTGCTTCGCGTTGCGGCCTTCCAGAACCCGGAGTTCTATCGCGCCCAGACCATGCGGCTTCCCACCTACACCAAGCCGAGGATCATCTCCTGCGCCGAGCTGCTTCCTCGCCACATCGGGCTGCCGCGCGGGTGTCTGGACGAGGCCGTCGAGCTGCTGAAGTCGTATGGCGCGGAGGTGTGCATTCAGGACGAGCGGCGTGTGGGTCACCCGTTAGAGGTCGAGTTTCTCGGAGCCTTGAAGGACGCACAGACGGCGGCCGTCGCCGCAATCGAGCCCCACGACTGCGGTGTGCTGGCCGCCACGACTGCCTTCGGCAAGACCGTGGTCGGCGCCAAGATGATTGCAATGCGGGGCGTGAACACCCTTGTCCTCGTCCATCGCCGCCAGCTCGTCGATCAATGGTGCGAGCGGCTCAGGTCCTTCCTGTCGGTTGGAGACCGGGACATAGGCACGATCGGCGGCGGCAAGCGCCGGCCCAGCGGGCGGATAGATGTCGCGCTGATACAGAGCCTGGTGCGCAATGGCGATGCGAGTGATCTCGTGGCTGACTACGGCCACCTCATCGTCGACGAATGCCACCACCTCTCGGCAGTCAGCTTCGAGCTTGTCGCGCGTCGATCCAAGGCCCGCTACGTTCTCGGCCTGTCGGCCACGGTTGCCCGCAAGGATGGGCACCACCCGATCATCTTCATGCAGTGCGGGCCCGTGCGCTACCGCGTCGATGCCAAGTCCCAAGCGGCCATGCGATCGTTCAGTCATCGGGTGCGCCTTCGCGAGACCGGCTTTCGCCTGAAGACTGAGGGGGATACGCCGGGGCCAAATCAGATCGCGGCTCTCTACGCGGCGCTGGCGCAGGACGAGCAACGCAACGACCTGATCTTCGACGACGTGTTGCTCAGTCTGGAGGCTGGACGCCGGCCGGTGCTCCTCACAGAGCGGCGCGACCACCTCGACTACCTACGCGCCCGTTTCGAGAAGTTCACGCGCAACCTGGTTGTCCTCTATGGCGGCATGAGCGCCACCGAGCGGCGGGCGGCGCAAGTCGGCCTCACACGGCCGGATACAGACGAGCGGCTCGTCCTGGCAACCGGCCGCTACCTCGGTGAAGGCTTCGACGATGCATCCCTCGACACCCTGTTCTTGACGATGCCGATCTCCTGGAAGGGAACCCTTGCCCAGTACGTCGACTACCAAGTGGCTGCCGTTAAGATTGCCGCGCATCACCTGAACAAGCGCGGTGGCGTGCTGATCGGCGACGTCGTCGGTCTTGGAAAGACGCTAATGGCGACCGCGCTTGCCAAAGTCTTTCAGGATGATCACTTCACGGAGACGTTGATTCTCTGCCCAAAGAACTTGGTGGCCATGTGGGAGGACTATGTCGCCGAATATCGTCTGCTGGCAAAAGTGCTGCCGCTGACATGCGTGGTCCATGAGCTGCCGGACCTGAGACGGTTCCGCATTGTCCTCATTGACGAAAGCCAAAATCTCCGCAACCGAGAGGGCAGACGGTATCGGGCAATTCAAGAGTACATCCAGCAGAACGAGAGCAGGTGCATTCTGCTCTCCGCAACGCCCTACAATAAGACTTATGTCGATCTTTCGAACCAGCTCCGCCTCTTTGTCCCTGAGGACAAGGATATCGGGGTTCGCCCGGAGCGGCTCCTGCGCGAGTTGGGAGAGACAGAGTTCATTCGGCGCCACCAATGCCCGGTTCGCTCGCTGGCTGCGTTCGAGAAGAGCGATTACGCGGACGACTGGCGCGAGTTGATGCGGCTGTACATGGTCCGCCGCACACGCAGCTTCATCCAGGAGAACTACGCCGAGGTCGATCCGACGAGCGGGCGCAGCTTCCTCACGTTCGAGGACGGCACGCGGTCCTACTTTCCCCAGCGTGTGCCTAAGACCATTGGGTTCCGCGTCGACGATCGCGATGCTTCGGACCAGTATGCGCAGCTCTACGGCCCGGACGTTGTCACCGCTATCAACACTCTCAACCTTCCGCGATACGGCCTGGGCAATTACGTGGCCGCTAAGTCCCACGAGCCCCCGACCACCGCCGAGGCAAACCTCTTGAAGGACCTATCCCGCGCGGGCAAGCGCCTCATGGGGTTTTGCCGCACCAACCTCTTCAAGCGCCTTGAGAGCGGTGGCGAGGCGTTCCAGCAATCGATCGTGCGGCACATCCTCCGCAACCATATTTATCTGCACGCGATCGAGAACGATCTTCCCCTGCCGATCGGGACGCAGGACGCTCCATTTCAACAAGCAACGGGGGTGTCGTGAAGGCCTTGCCGGTGGAGCTTGGGATACCGCCGCGGGCCGTCGCGATTGTGAAGCTGAAGAACCGGACGCTGAGCCCCGTCGTGGAACTCTTCGTCGATCAGGCGCGAGAGGTGGCGAAATCGATGACAAGATCGTCTCGCCTGGCGGCTCCGCGATGAGTTCTGGAATGGGTCAGGTATGGGCATGCGGACGGGCTCGTCGGGACGGTGAAAGCAACACTGTTACCGGACGGAATCGCGGCAGTGCAGCGAACGGGTCGTTAGTGCCAAGAGCGGTCATGCGATGCGCGTCGCCTTGCGAGCCACGGGTCGCACAAGCCGGCTGAGGTTTGATCCGGGCTTGAGGGAGGGGTCGTCGGTATCACCGCAAGCGTTCGATCCGTATCGGCATGCCATCGCGGGGCTTGGGGATCGGCCACATCTGCCAGCGCGGCACGCAATTGGGAGCAAGGCTCACTCGTGTGGTCGTCAGCAGGTAATAGAAGAAGCTCTTCGCCTGCATGTATGCGAAATGCAGGCCCAGGCACATATGCGCGCCGCCGCCAAACGGCACCCAGGCGTACTTGTGACGCGCGCGGACAGCCACGTCCGTAAAGCGCAGCGGGTCGAACCTGAGCGGCTCGGGCCAGATTTCCGGCATGCGGTGCGTG
>DATBKR010000262.1:0-2675 GCA_036555805.1 Hyphomicrobiaceae bacterium
GTCGGCCGCCTACAGCGACCAGCTCAGGGGCGAGGAGATGCACGGCGCCTTCGTGGACGGGCAGCTGGTGGGCACCGCCTCGTGGCTCGTCACCGGCGACGACGGGGAGACCGCGCGCATCGCTTCCGTGTTCGTCCACCCTTTGTTCGCGCGCCTCGGCTTCGGCGGGCGCTTGCTGGGCGAGGTGGAGGCGCGCGCCTGCCAGGCCGGCTTCGACCAGCTGGGCGCCAGCGCCACCATCAACGCCATCCCCTTCTTCGAGCGCTACGGCTACACGGAAGCCTCGCGCGGCGTGAAGGCGTTCGGCCCCGACTGCTGGCTCCCCGTCGCCTTCCTGCGCAAGCGCGCGCCGCGGGGCGCCCGCGCGGGGCGCGGGTCGCCGGACCTGGTGGGGCCCTGAAGTCCAGCACCCGGCGGCGATCGCACCGGAGCCTGGATACGCCGGAGGCCGACGAGCCTCATCGTCGACGGCGGCGCCCCATGTGCCGCGATCTTGTGCCCCGGTGCGTCCCGAACACCCGACATCGACGCGGGGATGACGCGTCCGAGAATCCTGCCCATGCGCGCGCGTTGCTTTCGCTATGCACTGAATGCCGCGCTGCGGTTCGTGCGGTGCAGCAGATCGGGTCGATACCGTGCCACGGCGGTGAGCATCTCGGAGACATTGCCCTCAAGCAGGAGCATGCTGATCGTAACAGCCGGTACGCCGTAGGCCACCTGGCAATAGGCGCCGATGCGGACCGGCCATCGCGTTTCGGCCAGCGTGTCCTTGGGCCAGCGCAGCCTGATATCGACGACATGGCTCCGATCCGCGTCGACCGGGCAGATCGCTTCGATTTCCTGCCACGCGATACGCTTCGACATCAATCGACGATCAAGAATTCCGCGCCGGTCGATCGAGAGCACGACGGCCTCGGCCGATGCACGCCGGACGAGACCGTGCATGAGAAGAGCGACGCCGGCCAGCCACAGCGCGCAAAGCCACTTCACGAAAGGATCGGGCACGACAAAATCGAAGGCCGCCGGCGCTGCGGCGCCGAGAAGGACGAGAGCGGCAATTCGGATCTCGGCGAGACCCCACCCGAAGGACGCCTCTCCAGACCGGCCGATTCTCCGCGATGCCTCGACAAGATCATGTCGGACCGATCTTGCGTGGTGCGGAGCGCCAACCATGGCGGTTTCCTCCCGTATGCAACACCACAGCACGCACCGTTCTCGCCGATAGAAACTCAGGGGCTGGTTCGTCTGGCGAAGGAGGTCTCGACGAGCCGGCGTGCACTACCTAATACTAAAGTAGGAGGTGTCCGTAGTCGTCGCAAAACACAATCACGCGACCTTGCAGATGCCTCAAATCGACCGGAGTCAGCGTCGTGGCGAAAGGATACCATGGCGACCGGGGACTGTTTTCGCCCGCGCTTCTACACCCACAGAGCCGGTCGTAAGACAAACGGACCGGGAACGTGAGCTGCGGTGCCGTGCTCGTCTATCGCTCCCGGCCTACAGCGGCGCGTCGGGGTGCCAGCCGATCATCGCCAGCATGAAGAAGAAGCCGATGACGTAGGCGATGGCGACGTGCCAGCCGTGCTTGAGCCATTGCCCGACCGACTTGGCCTCCGGGTACATGTTGCTGAGCGCCACCCCGGCCGAGGAGCCGAACCAGATCATGGAGCCGCCGAAGCCCACGGCATAGGCGAGGAAGCCCCAGTCGTAGCCGCCCTGCTTCAGGGCCAGCGCGGTGAGCGGGATGTTGTCGAACACGGCCGAGACGAAGCCCAGCCCCATGGCCGTCTGCCAGGCCGCCGCCGGCAGCGTCTCGACCGGCATCAGCGAGGCGCACGTCACCAGCGACAGCAGGAAGATCGTGCCCTTGAAGGTCTCGGGCAGCACCGCCCAGTCCGGGCGGCGCCACACGGCCAGCACGATCAGCGCCGCCCATACGGCCAGGCCGATGACGGGTGCCTGATCCAGCAGCTCGCGGTAGTGCAGGTTGGCGATGACGTTGGCAAGGATGGCGACGATCAGGATGGCGAACACGATGGCCACGCGCGACCAGTCCACGCGCGCGCCGGCGGCCGCATCCCTCATGATGGGCGAATAGCGCTGCTGCTGGATCGCGGCAGGAACGCCGAAGATGAAGATGGCGACGGCCACGGCGACGTAGGCCTCGACGACGGACAACGGGCTCACGCCGGCGATCCACATCATGGTGGTGGTGGTGTCGCCCACCACGCTGCCGGCGCCGCCGGCATTGGAGGCGGCGACGATGGCAGCGAGGTAGCCCACGTGCACCTTGCCCCTGAACACCTCGCGCGCCATGACGCCGCCGATCAGGGCCGCGGCGATGTTGTCGAGGAAGCTCGACAGCACGCACACGATCACCAGCAGAGCGAACGCGCCCTTCCAATCGTCGGGCAGGAACGCGGGCATCACATCGGGCAGCTTGCTGGTCTCGAAGTGGCGCGACAGCAAAGCGAAGCCCATCAGCAGCAGGAACAGGTTGGTGAGGATCACCCACTCGTGCTGCATGTGCAGCGCGAGGCCCGGCAGACCCGTCCCGAACTTGAAGCCGGTGAAGGCCAGCTTGTAGGCGACGATGGCCGCGAGGCCGGCGAGCGCAACCTGCAGCGTGTGCCTGTGGAACAGCGCCACGCCGAGCAGCGTCAGGCCGAACAGGA
>DATBKR010000263.1:0-2211 GCA_036555805.1 Hyphomicrobiaceae bacterium
CCTGCCGCTGCTGGCGCTGCGCCAGCCCAGCCCCGTGGCCAGCAGCGCGATGTCGTTGGTGCTCTTCGTCTTCCTGCTGGCGACGGGCCTCTTCGGCAGCCGCGACCCGCTCGCCAACCCCCTGCCGCTGACGATCTGGACGCTGTGGTGGGTGGGCTTCACGCTGGCGACCGCGCTTCTCGGCAACCTGTGGGCGTATGTGAACCCCTGGACCGGACCTTACCGGCTCGTGGTGCGGCTGGCCGGCAGGAGCGCGCCGCCGCTGCGCTATCCGCCGTGGCTCAGCTACTGGCCCGCGGTCGTGCTGTTCCTGGGCTTCGCCTGGTTCGAGCTGATCGACCTCGCACCCGACGATCCCGCGCGGCTGGCGGTGGCGGCCGGCGCCTACTGGCTGTTCACTTTCGTCGCCCTCCTCCTCTACGGCGAGGAGGCGTGGCTCGGCCGCGCCGAGCCGTTCAGCGTGTTCTTCCGCTTCATCGGCGGGCTGTCGCCCTTGCTGTGGACGCCCGCGGCGCATGGCGCGGGCCGGCAGCGCCTGACGCTGGCGCTGCCCGGCGCAGCGCTCGCCGACCGCAGCGCGCTGCCGCCGAGCGGCACCCTGTTCATCCTCCTGACGCTTGCGTCCGTGACCTTCGACGGGCTGTCCAAGACCTTCTGGTGGCTCGGCCTCAACGGCATCAACCCGCTGGAGTTCCCCGGCCGCTCGGCCGTGGTGTGGACCAACACGGCGGGCCTGCTGCTCGCCTGGCAGGCGCTCGCCTTCTGCTACACCGGCGCCGTGCTTATCGGCTGGCGACTGGCCGGCCGGCCGACCGAGCCCGCCGCGCTGCTGGGAGCCCTGGCGCTCTCGATCATGCCGATCTCGCTCGGCTTCCACTTCGCGCACTACCTCACCGCGCTCCTCATCAACGGCCAGTACGCGATCGCTGCCGCCGGCGATCCGTTCGGCGCCGGCCAGGGCGTCCTCGCCATGGGCCACTCCGACGTGACCACGTCGTTCCTCGGCACCTACGAGGGTGCCAGGGCGATCTGGAACGCGCAGACGGCGGGCATCGTCGGGGGCCACGTGCTGGCGGTGCTGCTGGCGCATGAGCTGGCGCGCCGGGCGATCGGCGACCACCGCGCGGCCGTGCTGAGCCAGCTGCCGCTCGCCGCCGTGATGGTCGCCTATACCCTGCTGGGCCTGTGGCTCCTGTCGACGCCGGTCGTAGGGTAGGTGCCGGCTCGGGAACCTTTTACTACCGGACGCATCTAATGCACACAGGGAGGGTTAACGATGCCAACCTCGTCGCGTAACCGGGCTCAACAGGCGGTCAGCGAGACCGCCGCCGACAGCGATCTCATCCAGCTTGCGCTGGCCGGCGACCGTGAAGCGGTCCGGTCGATGATGCGCAAGTACAACCGCCGGCTGTTCAGGATCGCCCGCAGCATCGTGCGCGATGATACCGACGCCGAAGACGTGCTGCAGAACGCCTACATCCGTGCGTTCACCCACCTCCGGGAGTTTCGTGGCGACGCCGCCCTGTCGACATGGCTGTCCAGGATCGTCATGAACGAAGCCCTCGGCCACCTGCGCAAGCCGCGCGAGTGCACGGTCTCGCTGGATGCTCTCTCGACGGCCGGCGCCGAACTCATCGTCTTCCCCACGGACGGCGGACCGAACGATCCTGAACGAGCCATGGCGCAGCGCGAAATCCTCCGCTTCGTGGAACGGGCCATCGACAATCTCCCGGAAGCGTTCCGCACGGTCCTCGTGGCGCGGCTCGTCGAGGGAATGAGCATCGAGGAGACCGCCGAGCTTCTGTCAATCAAGCCGGAAACGGTGAAGACCCGTCTGTTCCGCGCGCGCGAACTGCTGCGCGAGCAGATCGACAAGCGGATCGATCCCGTCCTGTTCGACGCATTTCCGTTCGCCGGGCCTCGTTGTGAACGCGTGGTCGAGCTTGTCATGCGCCGTCTCGGGCTCGGCGCCTGATTTCTTTTTTTTCCGGAACGTCCTCTGACGCCGAAGTATCCCGCCGCGGCACGAAGCATCGGGTAGATGGCGCCGTGGTCGCCGACGGGCGCAACGGCCGAATGAGCTCGTCAGGATCGCCCGCAACACGTTTCGTCACGGCATTTCCATGCTAGAGTCCGATCCATGATGCAAGAGTCCGTGTCCCTGGACGGACAGGCGCGGGCCGTCGTCCCGCTCCCGGCCGATGCCGGACC
>DATBKR010000264.1:0-3314 GCA_036555805.1 Hyphomicrobiaceae bacterium
GGTCCACAGCCCGCCGGCGTTCACGGCCTCCAGCTCGCGGTAGTAGGCTTCCAGCTCCGGCGTGTCGGTCACATTTGCGCGGCCCCGGCCCCCATCGTCCATTGTGCGCCTCCCTGCTGCGGTGGCACCCACCCCTCACCAGTCTCCCGCCGATGATAGGCGCAGCAGGCGCCGCACCACAACCGCCGCGAGCGGGACGGCACGACGGGGGCCCGCGCCCCTCAGAAGGCGCTCGGGCCGCCGCCGACAAAGGTGGGCCACTCGCCGCAGCCGTCCGTCACGGTCAGCTCGACGGTGATGGCCTGGCCGCTGGCGAGCCGATTCACCGTCAGGGTAATCGACGCGGGGTGGCTGGCCAGGCTGACAGTCGTCGGGGCGGTCGTGACCGTCGTGGGAGGCGTGGTGGGCACGTCCACCGTGGCATTGTCGAGGCGCGTGAAGCGAAGCGCCTGCAACTGGTTTTGGGGTTGTAGCCGGCGTCCCGCGCGGTGATCGTCGCTTGCAGCGTGTGCGCGCTGGGAACCGGGGTCACCGCGACCCCGACGTTGGGGCGCGGGTAGGGCGCATCTGCTCCAACAAATTCGAGCGGGTATATACCCCGCCTGTGGGGCAGGGACATGGTCCGCGGCGGCGTGGGCTGGGTACCCTCTAGGCGACGGCCCGACCTGCGTGGTAGTCCCCGGGCCGTCCCAGGAGCCTGCCCGTGTCTACTCCGGCGCCCCTCCCGGATGCCGCCCTCGTGGGCGACATCGAGCAATTCCTGCAAGCCGTGCTCACCGACCTCGCCCCTGACCCCCAGGAAGCCGCGCGGCCCGGTCCCGGGCGGCCGCGGGTGCTGCCCAGTCTGTGTCTGTGGGCAGGGCTGCTCGTGTGCGTGCTGCGCGGGTTTAGCAGTTACCAGGCGCTCTGGCGCCTGCTCAGCCAGCGCCACCTGTGGTTTTATCCCCGCTTCCCGGTGAGCGATCAAGTCGTCTACAACCGCTTGGCCCAAGAAGGCACCGCGCCGTTGGAGCAGCTGTTCACCCACCTCACGGCCGTCCTCGCGGCGCGGCTGGCGCCGTACGCGCAGACCTCCCTCGCGGCGTTCGCCACCGCCGTGGTGGCCTTGGACGAGACCACCCTCGATCCGGTCGCCCGCCTCCTGCCCGCCCTGCGGACGGCCGCGCGGGGCGCGGCGGCCTTGCTGCCGGGCAAGCTGAGCGGGGTGTTCGACCTGCGCCTGCAGCAATGGCGGGAGGTGCGCTACCAGGCCGCGCCGTACCAAAACGAGAAGGTCGCCGCCCCCGCGCTGGTGGCCGCTCTCGCCCCGGGCACCCTCGTGCTGGCCGATCTGGGCTACTTTGGCTTTGCGTGGTTCGATGCGCTGACCGCGCAGGGCCTCTACTGGCTCTCGCGGCTGCGGGCGAAGACCTCCTACACCGTGCTGCACACCTACTATGCCCGGGACGGCGTGTTCGACGGGCTGGTGTGGCTGGGGGCGCATCGCGCCGACCGCGCGGCGCACGCGGTGCGCCTGGTCCGCTTCCCCGTGGGCGCCACCACCCACAGCTACCTCACCAACGTGCTCGATCCCCGCGTGTTCCCGCTCCCGGAGATCGCCGCGGTGTACGCGCGGCGCTGGGACATCGAGCTGGCGTTCAAGCTCATCAAGCAGCATCTGGGCTTGCATCTGCTGTGGGCCGCCCAGCCCACCCTGGTGCTCCAGCAGGTCTGGGCCGTGCTCATCATCAGCCAGGTGCTCCAGGCCCTCCGCCTGGAAATCGCCGGCCGCGCCGGCGCCGAGCCGGACGAGGTCTCTATGGCCCTGCTGGTGGAGTATGCGCCGCAGTTCGCCTACGAAGGGCACGATCCGGTCGCGCTCCTCGTGGCGACCGGGCGGCAGTATGGGTTCATTCGCCCCTCCCGCCGCCTCCGCCGCACCGCGCCCCCCATCCCGCTCGACCACCTGGCCCCGCTCCCGCCTGACTTGGCGCTCACCCGCCCGCCCCGCTATGCTCAACGCAAATGTCCCGCCCGTCAGGTATATGCTCCACCGATTTAGTTGGAGCCGATGGGTACGAGACCCTGCCCTACCAGACGGCCCGCCATCAGGGCGGGTGTGGGCGGCCGGCGACGACATCGCAGACCTGGAGGCCTCGAGTGGATACTCGTCGGCTGCCCGAGCAGGCGAGCATCACGCGGCGTGCGCTGCTGCGCGGCGCCGCGCTGGCGGCGGCGGGCGCGGCGGCAGCGTGCGCGGCGCCCCAGGCGGCCGCCCCGGCGAAGCCGGCGGGCGACGCCCTGAGCGCGCCCGGCGCGGCGCCCGCGACGAGCCCGCTCCCGGCGGCGCCGACCGTCGCGCGCGAGCCCGACGTGGTGCACCAGGGCAACGTGGGCACGGCCTTCAGCACGACCATCGCCCACGAGCGCGGCTACTTCAAGGACCTCGCCATCGACCTTCAGGACGAGCCCTACCAGACCGGCGCCCAGATGACGCCGCTGCTCGCCGCCGGCCAGCTCGACGTGGGCACCACCAGCATGCAGTCGGCATTCTTCAACGCCGTGAACCGCGGCATCGAGCAGCGCATGGTGGTCGATAAGGGCCACCAGCAGAAGGGCACCGCCACCAGCGTGCTCGCCGTGCGCGCCGACCTCGTGCCCGCCGGCGGCACGCTGCCGCTCGCGGAGATCAAGGGCCGCCAGATCGCCGTGACGACCGACCCCAAGGCGGGCGGGCAGGGCTTCCTGCTCGTGAAGATGCTCGCCTCGGTCGGCCTCACGATGGACGACCTGGACTGGAAGACCATTCCCTACCGCGACATGCCCGACCTGATGGCGAACCGCCAGGTGGACGGCGCGGTGTTCGTCGAGCCGTTCTACACGCTCTCCGCGCAGCGCGCGCCGCTCGTCATGTGGCAGAACCTGAGCGACTACTACGACGGCCAGCAGACGGCCGCCTACGTGTTCGGCGAGCAGTTCCACCAGGGCCGCCCCGACGTGGCGCGCCGCTGGATGGTCGCCAACCTACGCGGCGTGCGCGACTACAACGACTGGCAGCGCCGCGGCCAGCCGGCCGACGAGATCGCCGACATCCTCGCCCGCGCCACCGGCCTGAGCGTCGACGTCGTGCAGCAGGTGCAGTGGGAGCACATGAACCCCGACGGCTACCTGAACGTGCCGGGCATCGAGGCCGACCAGCGGCAGCTCCTGGAATGGGGCGCCATCGAGCGGCTGGTGCCGATGGACCACGTGGTCGACCACCAGTTCGTGGACTATGCACTCGCCCAGCTCGGCAAGTACGCCGGCTAGCGCCCCCGCGCCATCCTCAAGCCCCG
>DATBKR010000265.1:0-2950 GCA_036555805.1 Hyphomicrobiaceae bacterium
TACCAGATTTTCTACAGCGGGTTCCGCGGCAAGGCCTTCGGCCAGACGTTCGATCCGGAACTCCGGCGCCGCTACCTCTTTGCGGGCCTCGTCGTGCCGGTCGTGCTCCTCTCCTACCTCCTCGCCACGCTCGCCATCGGCAGCGCCACGGCGCTCGGCTACGCGGGCAACGCGATGTTCTTGCTGGTGGGCTGGCACTACGTGAAGCAGGGCTACGGCATGGCCATGCTGGACGCCGTGTTGAAGAGGCGCTTTTTCACGCCGAACGAAAAGAAGATCCTGCTCTGGAACAGCTATGCCTGCTGGCTGCTCTCTTGGCTCCTGGCGAACCGTGTCATGGCCCAGCATGATCTTTGGGGTCTCACCTACTACAGCTTCGCCGTGCCGGACTGGGTCATCGGGCTGGCCATGACTGCTGCGGCGGGCACAACGGTCCTCTGCGTGGCGATGGTGCAAGGCAAAGCGCGCGGCGGTCTCCGCGGGCTGCCCTGGAATGGCCTCACGGCCTACGCGGTGTCGCTCTACGCGTGGCTGATCCTGGCGCGCATCAATCCGCTCCTCATCCTCTGTGTGCCGGCTTTTCACTCGCTCCAGTACCTGGTGGTGGTCTGGCGCTATCAGCTGAACCGCACGAAGGCTGCGCCCGATGCGATGACGCGGCCGGCCCGACTGCTGCCGAGCGTGGCCAACCTGCACCTCGTGCTGTTCCTAGTGCTTGGCATCCTCCTCGGCTGGCTCGGCTTCTGGGGTCTGCCGGCTTGGCTCAATGGCGCCGCCGCCTACGACCGGAACATCTTCGGGCCTACGGCCTTCCTCTTCGTGTTCTGGATTTTCATCAATATCCACCACTACTTCCTGGACAACGTCATGTGGCGCCGGGAGAACCCTGAGACGCGCCGGTTTCTGTTCGGCACGCCGTAGCCCGCGGTTTCCCGGATAGTGTGGATAATGGGACACATATCCAGGATTTTTTCTTTCCTGCCGTTCCCAGCATATTTATGCCGGAGTTCCGGCATCTGATGTTGGCAAGTGGGCCGACCAACAACCATGAATGCACTGATATTAGTGGATATTACTTAGAGGTGAGCACCTTGTGCTCACTTGCACCATATCGGGCTGCGATGTCTTCTTGGTGACATCCCAGGACGGATTCTCAAGCCGGCGTCGCGACTTTGGGAATCTGGATCGATACGATACAATTTTCATAGGTGGACCCCCGGGTGGGGGGTGTCGCCGATTTGCAAGGTAACCTGTGCCGGTCTTTATGGATAATCTGTCGATTGCTCTTCAGAAGACCCCCCGACACAAGGTTGCTTTTGGGTAGGGCCGCGCGGGCGTGGTGCCCGCACGGATGGGTAGGTTGAAGTCAGGGAGCATCAACATGTTGCATCGCGCCAAAAGCATTGCGACCCGGCTCTGGAAGGACGAGCAGGGAGCGTCATTGCTGGAATATTCTGTCCTGATCGGGCTCATTCTTGCGGTTACCGTGGCTGCGGTCATTGCGATCGGAACCTGGGCGGGGGGCCAGTGGACCACCCTGAAGACTAATCTCGGTATTACTACTCCTGCACCTGGACCTTGATCCCGGCAAGGGCCTGAGGGGCGCGTCGGGCGCGCGCCTCTCAGGGGTCTGACGGCGGTTTGAAGAGATCGTTCAAATCCTTAGAGCACAACATGCGTGAGGCGGGTCACCATGCGGTTGCGTAACGTCTACCGGATCCTGGCGGCGGCCGTATGTGCGGGCGTCGCTACCTATCTGACGGTCTCGACATTTTCGGCGCGGACAGCCGCGCCTCGGCCGGTCGCCCCTGCGCCGGTGATAGTGCAGGCCCCCGCCGCCGACACCAAGACCGTGATCGTTGCCGCCAGGCCGCTGCAGTTCAATGCGATGCTGACGGCGGCGGACCTCACCGAGGTGCAGTGGCCGGCGGCGTCTGTGCCGCCCGGCGCCTTTACCAGCCGCGAGGCCCTGCTCGGCCCCGGTGGCCGGCGCACGGCGCTGGTGGCCATCGCCCAGAACGAGCCGATCCTCGCCTCCAAGGTCACCGGACCCGGCCAGCGCGGCTCGCTGTCCGCCGTGATCGAGGAGGGCATGAAGGCGGTGACGATCCGCGTCGATGATGTATTGGGCGTCGCCGGCTTCGTGCAGCCCGGCGACCGCGTCGATGTGATCTGGACGCGCAACGAGCGCACGCCCAGCGCAAGCGGCAGGCCGGCAACGGACACCGCCTACAGCGTGCTGCTCATGCAGAACGTGCGCGTGCTGGCCATCGATCAGATCGTGGACCGCGGACCCCAGGCCAAGCCCGCCAGGGCGGTGACGATCGAGGTCAATGCCGAAGGCGCGCGGCAGGTCGCGCTCAGCGCCAACCTGGGGCAGCTCTCCCTGGCGCTGCTTCGCGCCGGCTCGCGCGCCAGTGCCGAGTCCCGCCGCACGAACATCGAGGATCTGGGCGGGTCGCAGAGACCCGGGGTGAGCGCCCCGCCCGCGCCTCAAAACGCCGAGCCCGACGGCAGCGTCGTTGCCGTGACGCGGGGGACCGAGCGCAGCTTCTACGAGTTCACCGACTCCGGCCGGCGCGAGATCAAGCTGTCCAACAAGGTGACGCCGCCGCCGTCTGCGGCGCCTCGGCCGGAGTAAGCGAAACAGGGGAGATGTCTCGCAATCATAGATGTGCCGCGTCGCATTTTCATTGATTTGTGGGGGGTAAAGCATGGTGTTTCAGGCAGTTCAGCGCCTCGCTCGATGTGGGCGGGAACGGGCCTCTCCTCGGAAGCGCAGTGGCCCCTGGGAGCGGACCCGGTCCGTCGTCCGGCTTGCCGCCGGGGTGCTCGCGCTTGGGCCTGCCTTGCTGGCCGTGGCGCTCGCGCCGGCCCTTGCCCAGGGCCGGGCGCAAAAGAACAACGCGGTGCTCGACGTCCTGCACGATTCGCTGGTGCAGCTCCTGGT
>DATBKR010000266.1:0-13956 GCA_036555805.1 Hyphomicrobiaceae bacterium
CGCTCCACCAGCAGGTGCCCGAAGAACCCCGACCCGCCCGTCACCAGGCAGCGCATGCGTGTCTCTCCGAAGTGGTGTCAGACCCTCCGGGTCTGACACCGTTACTCAACCGCCGTTGGAGCCAGTGTCAGACCCTGAGGGTCTGACACCTATCCAGGAAATGCATCGCGTTGCGGCGGGCGAAGGCCATGACGGAGCCCTGCGGGTTCACGCCCGGCGCGGTGCACAGAAGGCCGGCGTCGGCAATGTGGAGACCATCGCAGCCGTGCACGCGGCCGAACGAATCCGTCACGCAGCGGCGCCTGTCCTCGCCCATGGGGCAGGAGGAGAACAGGTGGATGGTCATCAGGCTGGTGCGGCCCTGGGGCAGCGGGCCGGCGACCTTGCTGGGATCATCGACATGATGCAGCGGCTCTGCCCCGTCCACCGTCGGGTAGAGCGTCTCGGCGCCGGCGGCGAACAGCAGCTCGCACAGCTTCCTGGTGCCCTCGGCGAGGTCGCGCATATCCTTGTCGGCAAGCGCGAAGCGCACCAGCGGGTCGCGGTAGCCGGGCAGCCGGGCGACGCTGCCGCTGCCCCCGGTAATCATCGCATAGTAGATCGCCATGTGCGGCCAGCCGTCCGCCACCTCGTGCGCGTATGCAGGATGGTCGAGCATGGCGAGCGCCAGATGGGGCTCGCCGCTGATCGAGCAGCCGAAGCTCAGGCGCGGCGCGAATTCCTTCACCTGATGCACCGGCACGCCCATGTCGCGGCTGTTGATGGCGTCGGGGAAGCGCGCCACCACTTTCACGGTGGGGTGCATGCGCAGGGTCCGGCCGGCCAGGAGTGCGAGGCCGCTCGCCTGCAGGAGAGCGGGCGTCTGGATGGCGCCGCAGCACACGAACAGGGTCCTGCAGCGCAGCTTGTGAAGGCTTCTGCGGCCGTCCGGCAGCGTCCTCTCGGCGTCCACCACCCAGCGCCCTCGGCTGCGCGTGAGCCGGCGCGCGTGGACGTTCAAGACCAGCTTGCAGCCGGCCTTCACGGCGCGCGGGATGAACGTGCGGCTCATGGATTGCTTCTCGCCCGCGCCGCCTGAACCGTACTTGAACCAGCGCGGCACCTCGAGCGACTTCCAGCCCTTGATGCTGGCGCCCTGGTGCAGCTTGAAGGATGCCGCCGGGGCCTCGCCTGGCAGATAGGAGATGCTCACGTCGCGTTCGCAGGCCTCGAAGTGCGGCACCATGTCGGACCAGCCGGCGGCCTCGAGCTGGAACTCGCGGCGCCAGGCGTCGAGGATGTCCTCGGGCGTGCGGTGATAGAGGCCGGCGTTGATCTCGCTGCCGCCGCCCGCGCAGTTGGCCTCGACGTAGGCGATCTTGGTGCGCCCCAGCGCGGCGGTGATGCCGCCGTTGCGGTATTTGCGCTCCATCTCGTCGCGGGTGAACTGCGGGCACTCCTCCAGGGTCAGGAACGGACCGGACTCGACCAGCGTGACTTCGCGCCCGGCCTCGGCCAGCAGGCAGGCGGTGATGGCGCCGCCTGGTCCCGAGCCGAGGACCACGATCTCGCTGTCCATGACGGGTGCGAGGCCGCCAGGCTCGGCGTTTGCCGGGGCTGCAGGGTGGACGGGCGCCGGGACCGCGGGGGCGGGGGAAGTGCCGGCGGTGCGGGCCAGCTCCTCGTGGAAGCCGAAGATCGTCAGGCCCTCGTAGAACCGGATGAGGTCGCGGAACGGCCCCAACGGCGACCGGCGCATGCGCTCGATCAGGGCCCAGCGCCGGCCCGGGACGAGGCTGCGGTAGCCGGCGAGGCGCGGGAAGCTGCTCCAGGCGGCGAACATGAGCGTCAGGACCTGCAGCGGCACGCGCAGGTAGTCCGGCATCCGGGCGTGCTGCGCGAGGACGAAGCGCACGGTGCGGTTCCACGCCGGGCCCGGCTCGCCGGCACGCTGGCCGAAGTGGGCGTGGATGAACGAATAGCAGAGGGCCGAGACGGCGCCCTCGAACGCGCGCTTCATGCTTTCTCCAAAGGGGTCAGACCCCTCGCGACGAACCTCAGAGCTTGATCCCGGCGCTCGGTGCGAGGGGGCTGACCCCGCTCAAGCCGCCCTCCACTGCACGAGTGTGCCCACGCCGTGCCGGGTGAACAGCTCCAGGAGCACGCAGTGGGGCACCCGGCCGTCGAGGATCACCACGCCCTCCACGCCGGCCTCCACCACCTCGATGCAGCCTTCCACCTTGGGGATCATGCCGCCCGTGATGGTGCCGTCGCGGACGAGGGCGCGCGCCTCGGCGATCGAGAGCTGCGCGATCAGCTGCTTGTCCTTATCCAGCACGCCGGCCACGTCGGTGAGCAGCAAGAGGCGCCTGGCCTTCATGCGAGCGGCCAGCGCGCTGGCGAAGGTATCGGCGTTGACGTTGAGCGTCTCGCCCTCGCGGCTGATGGCGACGGGGGCGATCACCGGGATCAGGTCGGATTCGGCGATGACGTTGACGATGTGCGGGTTGATCTCCGCGGGATCGCCGACATAGCCGATGTCCACCGCCTTCATCAGGTTTGACTCCGGGTCGGGCATCTGCGTGATCTTCTTGGCGATCATCAGGTTGGCATCCTTGCCGGAGATGCCGACAGCCTTGCCGCCCACGCGGTTGATGGCGGTGACGATGTCCTTGTTGATGAGGCCGGCCAGGACCATCTCGACCACCTCCACCGTGGGCTTGTCGGTCACACGCAGGCCGTTCACGAACTCGCTCTTGAGTTGCAGGCGCTTGAGCATGCCGGCGATCTGCGGGCCGCCGCCGTGCACGACGATGGGGTTGACGCCCGACTGCTTGAGCAGAACGACGTCCTGGGCGAAGTCGGCGGACAACTGCGGCTCGCCCATGGCATGGCCGCCGAACTTGACGATGACGGTCTGGCCGCTGTAGCGCTGCATGTAGGGCAGCGCTTCGGCGAGGAGCCGTGCGTGTGCCGCGGCGGACAAGGGAGAGGGGTGCGCCGCTTCGGTGGACCCGGTTGCCGGCTCCCTGGCGGACCCCCGGGCGGACCCTTTGCTTGCCGACTGCGCTCTCGTCATTGCGGTGGTTCCCTCTCTGGGCTGCTGCCGCGGCGGCGAGAGGCGTTTACCTTGCAAAAGGCATTTCGCCCATAGGGTATCGCGACTGTCCGGGCCGGCTCAATGGCATTCGCCGGCCAGCGTCTCCGGTCTTCCGCCTTTGCTCATCGCCTTGTTCTCGGACGGATTTGTGTGGCAAGGGCATCCGGAGCGGGCTCGCGGCGTGCGCAATGACAGGCGCGAGCGGCAGTCGGGCAGCCGGTGCGGTCAGGGGAGCCGTTGATGCCGCCGTCGATTGCGGAGCAATTCCAATCGATTCCCATGTCGCCCAGCCTGAGCCAGAGCCTCGGGCGGGCACAGGATTTCGCGCGCGAGCAGTCGCATCGTGCGCTGATGCTGGAACACCTGCTGCTGGCGCTGACGGAAGACCCGGACGCCTCGGGCGTGCTGCGCGCGTGCAACGTCGATATCGACAAGCTCGGCGCGGACGTGTCCGGGTATCTCGGCGGGCTGCTCGAGGATATGCGGGCGCCGCCCGGCACCGAGCCGGGCGCCGACGCGGAGCTGCTGCGGGTGGTCGAGGCGGCACGGCAGGCCGCGCAGCAGTCGCGCCGACGCGCCATCGACGGGGCCATCGTGCTCGCCGCCATCGTGGGCGATGCCAAGAGCCCGGCGGCCGGGCTGCTCAAGGCGCACGGCATGACCTTCGAGGAGGCCATCAGGACGCTGCAGAAGGCGAGCGCCCAGGCCCGCTCGAAGCAGTTCGCGGCCAGCCCGCGGCCGGCGGGCGAGCGGGCTGCGGCGGAGCCCGCCGAGAAGGCGCCAGAGCAGGCTCCTGGGCCGGCTCCGGCCCGCACCAGCGTTGCCGCCGCCGATCCTCCCGCCGCGTCGGGTGGCAGCGTCGATGACATCCTGGCCGCCGCGCGCGCCCGCATCCAGCAGCGCAACGTAACCACCGCCGCCTCCAATAAGCCCGAACCGAAACCCGCCGCCAAGCCGGAGCCGGACGAGCCCGAGACGCTTCCGCTGATGAGCCTCTCCTCGTTCACGCCGCCCGCCGTGCCGCTGCCGCCGGACCTGCCGCCCATGCTTGGCGCGCCGCACGGCCAGCCGGCTCCGGCGGGTCCGGCGCCGGGGGCACCCGCGTCCTCCCAGGGTCCGCCTCGGCCTCCTTCACCGGCGCAACAGCCGGCGCCTGGACCGCAGGGACCCATCCTGCCGCTTCAAGCCTTGGTCGGAACGGGCGAGGCCCCGCAGCGCCCGCCGCAGGCGCCGGCAGCGCCGTCGGCGCCGCCCGCTGGGCCGGGTGCACCCCCGCCGCAGCGCCTGATGGAGCGCATGCAGCGCCCTGAGCGGCCCGACGGCGCGCACGCTCCGCCGCGGCGCCCCTCTGCCGCGAATGGCGCCCTGCACGGCCAGCGGCGGCTCCCCGCCGAGCCGGCGCGGCCGGCGGCCAGGCCGACAGCGCCGGCGCGCGGCGGCCAGAGGGCCCCGGCCGGCCCTCTGATCGAGGCGATCCCGCGGCGCATGCGCGTGGGCGCCGCCACCGCGGCCCAGGTGCGCATCGGCCGCGACAAGGTCGACAGCCTGATGCAGCTGCTGGCGGGCAACCGGGCGCAGGTTCACCCCGAGAGCATCGCAGCGCGCGTGCTGTCGGTGCGGCTGCGCGCGCCCGACGGCGGCTTCGCCATCGAGGCCGCCACCCCCGAGACGCAATGGATCGGGGCCGGTGCCGGCCAGCCGCAGGACGAGCCTGTCACCTGGCACTGGGACATCACGCCGCTGCGGCGCGGGCGCGAGCGCCTGCAGCTTCTGGTGAGCGCGCGCACGGTGGGCCGCGACGGCACCTCCGCCGAAACCGCGCCGCCCGACCGCACCATCGAGGTGGCGGTGGGCGGAGGCACGGTCCGGCGCGTGGTGCGCTGGGTGTTCGTGCTGGCGCTGTTCGCCGCGGGCATCGGCCTCGGCCGTCTCAGCCAGGACCGCCTAGCGCAGGACCTCCTCGATTTCGCCGGGTCCCTGGCGAAGCACGCGCTGGGGCTGCTCAGGACGTCGGGGTTCCTGGGGGGGTAGTCCCAGCGAAGCGTCCGTTGTGAGGCACGTTGCGGGGACCGCACGTTTCCTTTGTAGCGCCCACGCCTACGCTGCCGCGAGCCGCGCAATCGCGGCGCGCAGCTCGGGGATGCCGGCGCCGGTTTCAGCCGAGGTGGCGAGCAGGGTCGGGAAGGCGGCGCCGTGCGAGGCCAGGGCGGCGGCCGTCGCCCGCTCCATCTCGGCGAGCTGGTGCGGCTTGATCTTGTCGGTCTTGGTGAGGACGACCTGGTAGGAGACCGCCGCCTGGTCCATCAGCGCCATGACGGCGAGGTCCACCGGCTTCAGGCCGTGGCGGGCGTCGATCAGCAGGAATACGCGGAGCAGCGTCGGGCGGCCGCGCAGGTAGTCGCGCACCAGGCCTGTCCATTCGTCCACCCTGGCCTTGGGGGCCTGGGCGAAGCCGTAGCCGGGCATGTCGACCAGCGTCACGGCGATACCGACCGCGGTGAAGAAGTTCAGGTCCTGGGTGCGGCCCGGCGTATTGGAGGTGCGCGCCAGACCGCGCCGGCCGACCAGCGCGTTGATGAGACTCGACTTGCCGACGTTGGAGCGGCCGGCGAAGGCGATCTCGGGGCCGGCCGCAGCGGGCAGCGTTTCGAGCCGCGGTGCGCTCAGCAGGAACTGCCAGGGCCGCCGGAACAGGGCCTCGCCGGCGCTGAGCTCCTCGTCTGTGAAGGATGCGGCATCCACGGCCCTGCCCGCTCCCTCCGGCAGGTGTCGGACCCGGAGGGTCTGACACCTTTACGTACCCTCGCCGCGCAGGACGTCGCGCGCCTGGCTCAGTTTCTCCGACCCGTTGAGACTGCCCTTCTGGCGCGCGCGCGCCCTGTAGGCGGCCTCGATCTCGCTTGCCGTGGCACCGGGCTCCAGCCCCAGCGCCTCCAGGGCCTCAGCCCGCGACATCTCGGGCTTCGGTGCCGAAGCCGCGCCGTCTCCGCTGCCGCTCCGGCTCGCCGGCGCGGCGCCGGCCGGAGACGCCGGGTTCGCAGCGCCATCGGGACGCTGCAGGCGGGCGCCGAGGGCCTTCTTCCATTCGTCCGCGCGCTGCGCCAGCCGCTCCACCCCGCCGCGCACCGAGGCGCCGGCTCGCCCCAGGAAGTCGCCGCCGGCGCCACCACTGCCCGCACCGCCGCCGCCCCCGCTGCCCTGCCGGGACCGGTAGCGCGCCAGCGCGCTCTCGACACCGAGGTTCTTCCACAGGTGGATCTCGGCGCCGTTGCGCTTCATGATGATGTACTGCTGGGTGACCGAAAGCAGGTTGTTCCAGGCCCAGTAGATCACCAGGCCCGACGCGAAGTTCGCGAGCAGGAAGGTGAACATCACGGGCATCCAGTTGAAGATCTTCTGCTGCAGCGGGTCGGCCTGCTGCGGGTTCAGCTGCATCTGCACCCACATGGTGATGCCCATGATGATGGGCCACACGCCCAGGTGCGGCAGGAACTCCGGCGGGGCGAAGGGCAACAACCCGAACAGGTTGAAGACCGACGTGGGATCCGGCGTCGACAGGTCCTTGATCCAGCCGAAGAACGGCGCCTGGCGCATGTCGATGGTGACATACAGCACCTTGTAGAGGGCGAAGAACACCGGCACCTGCAAGAGGATCGGCAGGCAGCCCGCCATCGGATTGATCTTCTTCTCCCGGTAGAGCGCCATCAGCTCCTGCTGCTGCTTGGCGCGATCGTCGGGGTAGCGCGCGCGCAGCTTCTCCATCTCCGGCTGCAGGAGCTTCATCTTGGCCATGGACTCGTAGCTCTTGTTGGCCAACGGGAAGAACAGCCCTTTGACCAGCACCGTCGCGGCGAGGATCGCCAGCCCGTAGTTGCCGAACAGGTGGCCCAGCCAATGCAGCAGGATGTACAGGGGCTCGGTGAGGAACCACAGCCGGCCCCAGTCGACCAGCAGGTCGAATTGCCTGGCCCCCAGCTTCTTGCTGTAGTCCTCGATCAGGCTGACGTTCTTGGCGCCGGCGAACAGCCGGGTGCTGAAGGTGACCTTGCCGCCGGCCGCAACCTCGAAGGGGCCCGCCGAAACGTCGGCCTGGAACGTGTCCGTGGCGGCGGAGGCGCCCTTGGTGCCGGTGAAGCGGGCCTCCGTGGGCGTCTTCACGTCGGGCACGAGCGCCGCGGCCCAGTACTTGTCGATGAAGCCCAGCCAGCCGCCGGTCTGCTTGAAGGTCTGCGTGCTGTGCTCCTTGAGCACGTCGGCGTAGCCGACCTCCTTCACGCCGCTCTCGCCGACGGCGCCGATGAAGCCCTCGTGCAGGACCATCCACACGCCCTCGAGCTTGGGCATGCCGTGGCGGGAGATCAGGGCGTAGGGATAGAGCGAGACGGGGCCGCCGGAGTTGTTCTCCACCTCGTCGGAGACGGTGAACAGGTAGTCGGGGTCGACCGAGATGGTGCGGCGGAAGACGAGCCCCTTGCCGTTGTCCCAGGCCAGCGTGACCGGGGAGTCGGGCGTCAGCGGCCCGCCCTTCTCGACCCGCCACAGGGTGTTGCGGTCGGGCATCGGCTGGTCCACGCCCTTGCCGCCGCTCCAGCCGAACTCGGCATAGTAGGGATGAGGTGCGCCCGAGGGCGAGAACAGATCGACGTTGGGGCTCGTGGGGCTGACGGTCTCGCGGTATTTGGCGAGCACGAGGTCGTCGATGCGCCCGCCCTTGAGGGAGATGGACCCCCTGAGACTCGGCGTCTCGATGCCCACGCGCGGGCTGGCGTCGATCGCCGCCTGCCGCGTCGTGACGCCATTTGCAACCTCCCCTGGCGCCGGCGCGGCGGCGCCCGGCTGCGGCGGCTGGCTTGCCTTGGATGCGCCGGGGGACGTGCTGGGGGACGCGCCAGGGGACGCGCTGGGAGCGGTTGGCGCGCCCGGTGCCGGCTGCTCCTTGGCCTTGGCCGCGGTCTGCTCCTGGCGGATGCGCGACTGGCGCTCGTGTTCGCGCGGCGCGGCATAGAAGAACTGCCACGCGAACAACACAGCCATCGACAGGACGATGGCGATGAGGAGGTTCTTCTGGTTGTCCTGGTCTTGTTGCATGACCTTCCTGAGCCCGGCGTCGGCCGATCTTACGCGAGAAACCCCTAAGCCCCGGTACGCGGGAAATCAGCCTTTCGCTCGCCGCCGGCCCCCGCTGGCCCGTGGCGCGCGCGTGTGCACCCGTTTTAGGGCATCGACCAGGTCCGACACCAGCACGGAGAACTGAGCGTCAAGCGCGGGACGGCGGGCGACTATTACGTAGTCAAAGTCGCCCCGCGCATGATCCGGCAAGATGCCGCGGACGGCCGCCTTGAGCCGCCGGCGGATGCGGTTGCGTTCGACCGCCCCGCCAACCTGCTTGCTCACAATGAAGCCAAACCGCGCCGCCTCCCCTGCCGCGGGGTCGCTCCGCGGCTTGCCCTCCAGGACGAACGCGGGCGTTGCCCAGCGGGCGCCGGAACGCACGCGCAGGAACTCCGCCCGCCGCTTGAGGGTGGTGAGCCGCCTCGGGCGCTGCGACCGGGGCGGCGCACCGGGGGCAGACGTGACCGGCGTGTCGGCCATGCGCCACGGCGGCGCCGCCTCACGCCGAGAGGCGCTTGCGGCCCTTGGCGCGGCGGCGTGCCAGCACGCGGCGGCCTCCGGCGGACTCCATGCGCTTGCGAAACCCGTGGCGCCGCTTGCGAACCAGGCGGCTCGGCTGATAGGTGCGCTTCACGTCTCCTCTCCCATGTCGAGGCCCCGACTGGATGCTCAGGTGCGCTGGGGAGCCGCCCGGATCGATGACGGTGGGGTCGCGGTGGTACGGCGATGCCGCGGAACCCGCCGAAATTGCAGCGGCTTATATGGGGCATACCGGCCTCCCGTCAATCCGGGCATTTGGACCGGGCCGGCCCCGTGGCCGAGCCTCGGCCGGGCTTGGGCCGTTCCGTCAAGCCTGAACCTCTTCAATTCTGTTCCCGGCCCGTCACGTGTGCTTGACATGGCAACGCAAGGGCGCTGCCAGGGCGTATCTTGCAGAACGGGGTGCGGCGCGAAGCGTCGGAACGCGGGCAGCGCCGGTTGCATGCACCTCGCCCACCGGGACGGACACGATGAGACAGGCACCGGGGAAAACAGGCGTCGGGCCGGCGCCGGGGCGTCCTGCGGCCAGCGGACCGGCGATGACGGACAAGCGTTGAACATGCAGGGCCCGGCCAAGCCCCAGCTGGCGCGTGCCGTACTGCGGCGCTACGGGCCGCCCCTCCTCGTCGTCGCGGCCCTGTTGTGCATCCTGGTGCAGGGCTGGCATCACCACCTCACGCTCGAGTCGGTCGTGACGCAGCGCGACCGGTTCCAGCATTTCCTCGCCGGGCACGCCACCGTTTCAGTGCTGGCATACGTGGCCTTCTACACCCTGCTGGTGGCGCTTTCGCTGCCGTGCGGTGTCGTTCTTTCGACAGCCGGAGGCCTGCTGTTCGGATGGCTGGGCGGCGCGCTGGCGGCCATCACCGGGGCCACACTGGGTGCGACTGTCGTCTTCCTGATCGCGCGCACCGCCGTCGGGGACGCCCTCAGCCGCCGCGCCGGACCGTGGCTGGCCAAGCTGAGCGAGGGCTTCCAGAAGGACGCGCTCAGCTACATGCTGTTCCTGCGGCTGGTTCCGGCCTTTCCCTTCTGGTTCGTCAACATTGCGCCGGCTGTTCTAGGCGTGCCTTTGAGGACGTTCGTGCTGGGCACGGTGATCGGCATCACGCCCGCCACCTTCGCGTTCGCATTCGCCGGCGCCGGCCTCGACAGCGTCATCTTGGCGGCCAAAAATGAGCATGCGGCATGCGTGGCGCGCAAGGGGGCGGAGGCGTGTCCGCTCAAGCTCCACGTCAGCTCGCTGCTCACCAAGGAGCTGATCCTGGCCCTGGTGCTGATCGGCCTGGTGGCGCTGATGCCTGTGATGCTCAGGAAGTGGAAGCAGAGGAGGAGAAGCCATGCCGCAGCCAAATGATCCGCCAAATGACCCGGTCGTCGGGCGGCGGTGGCTGCGTCAGGCGAGCAAGAATGGGCCCCCTCCCTCGGCCAGGATCAAGACCCCGACCAGCCTCGAAACCCGGGTCGACCTGTGCGTCATCGGTGCCGGTCCCGGCGGGCTGACGGTGGCGGCGGCCGCCGCACAGCTGGGGGTGGCGGTGGCGCTCGTCGAGCGCCACAAGATGGGCGGCGACTGTCTCAACTACGGCTGCGTACCCTCCAAGGCGCTGATCGCGGCCGGGCGGCGGGCGCAGCTCATGCGCTCGGCAGCGCCGTTCGGCATTCGGCCGGCCGATCCGGCCGTCGACCCCGCCGCCGTCCACGCTCACGTGCAGCGCACGATCGCGGCCATTGCCCCCAACGATTCCGCCGAGAGGTTTGCCGGCCTCGGCGTCAAGGTGATCCGGGCCAGCGCCCACTTCATCACGCGCGACACGGTGCTTGCCGGGGAGCAGCGCATCAGGGCGCGGCGATTCGTGATCGCCACCGGGTCGTCGCCGCTCATCCCCGCGATTCCCGGTCTCGACAAGGTCGACTATTTCAACAACGAGACGATCTTCCAGAACCGGGAGAAGCTCGATCATCTCATCGTCATCGGCGGCGGGCCCAGCGGCCTGGAGCTGGCGCAGGCGCACCTGCGGCTCGGCAGCCGCGTCACGGTCATCGAGGCCGGACGCCCGCTGGGGGCTGCAGATCCCGAGCTCGCCGAGCTGGCCATCGAGCGCCTCGCCGCGGAGGGGCTCGACATCCGCCGGAACGCGCTGGTGGAGCGCGTGAGCGGGGGCACCCGCCTTATCGACGTCCATGTTACCCAGGACGGCAAGACCACGGTGCTTCAGGGCACGCACCTGCTCGTCGCCGCCGGGCGCAAACCCAACCTCTCCGGGCTCAACCTGGAGGCGGCCGGCATCAAGTACGACGCCCGCGGCATCAGGGTGAACAAGGGGCTCGCCACCTCCAACCGCAGGGTGCTCGCCATCGGCGACGTGGCCGGCGGCCCGCAGTTTACCCACGTTGCCAACTATCACGCCGGGATCGTCATCCGCCGCGCCCTGTTCCGCCTCCCCGCAACCGTGAACGACGGCATCATCCCGTGGGTTACGTTCACCGATCCAGAGCTGGCCTCGGTCGGTCTCAGCGAGGAGGCAGCGCGGCGGCAGGGGCGGATTCGCATCTATCGCTGGCCCTACTACGAGAACGATCGCGCCCACACGGAGCGCTCCACGGCGGGCCTGGTGAAGGTGGTGACCGACGCCCGCGGCAGGATCAAAGGGGCCGGCATGGTGGGCGAGCAGGCCGGCGAGTTGATCCAGATGTGGTCGCTGGCCGTAGCCCAGGGGCTTGACATCAAGGCTATGACGCACTGGATTTCACCTTATCCGACGCTGTCTGAGGTCAACAAGCGCGCCGCTTTCGGCTACTATGCAGCCGCAGCTGCAAGCCCGCTTGTGCGCAAGGCCGTCGGCTGGCTGGCAAAGCTCGGTTAAGGACCGCGAGGCAAGCAACGAGGTGCGCGTGTGCCGCGCGACATGATCGAGGAGGCGCTGAGCTGGACGGGCCGGCTCTGGCAGCGCGTCAAGGGCGCGCGCCGGAGGCTGTGGGGCGTCCGCGAGAGGCTTGGCCTGTCGGCCAAGCTCCTGCTGCTCACGTTGCTCTTCGTCATGCTGGCCGAGGTGCTGATCTTCGTGCCCTCGGTGGCCAATTTCCGGATCACTTGGTTTTCGGACCGGCTCACCGCCGCCCGGTTGGCGGCCCTCGCCACCCAGGACCGGCGCGAGGGCAGGGTCCCCGACCCTCTGCGCACCGAGCTGCTGCGCACCGCCCAGGTGCGAGCCGTGTCCTGGCTGCGCAACAACCAGCGCGTTCTCGTGTTGCCGGCCGACCGGGCGGACCCGATCAGCGCCACGTATGACCTCACGTCCGCGAGCCGCGGTGGCGGCTTCTGGGGCGACGTGGCCCTGCGGGCGCGCCTGATCTGGGATGCCATGGCGGTGTTCTTCGCCGAAGACGACCGCGTGATCGCGGTGGTGGGGGAGCCGGTGGCTGGTGACCAGATCCACATCGTCCTTCCCGAGGGAGCGCTCAAGGCGGCGATGATCCGTTACGGGCTCAACATCCTCGGTCTCTCCATCATCATCTCGATCATAACTGCCGCGCTCGTCTACTTCGCGCTCAACAACATGTTCGTGGCACCGATGATGCGCATTACACGCAACATCTTGAGCTTCAGCCAGAACCCCGAGGACGCCAGCCGCATCATCGCGCCGTCGCAGCGCAAGGACGAGATCGGCATCGCCGAGCGGGGCCTTGCGCACATGCAGGGCGAGCTTGCCCACACGCTGCAGCAGAAGAACCGGCTTGCCGCGCTCGGCCTCGCAGTCAGCAAGATCAGCCACGACATGCGCAACATGCTGGCCAATGCCCAGCTGATCTCGGACCGCCTGGGCAGCCTTCCCGACCCCAGCGTGCAGCGCTTCGCGCCCAAACTCATTGCCTCGCTCGACCGCGCCATAACGCTGTGCGAGACCACGCTGCGGTTCGGACGCGCCGAAGAGGCGGCGCCGCGGCGCGAGCCGACGCCGCTGCGCGCGCTGGTCGCCGACGTGGCCGACGGCCTGGGCCTGCCGCGCGACGACGGCATCGCCTGGTCCGTCGACGTGGACGAGAATCTGAACATCGACGCTGACCGCGACCAGCTCTACCGGGTGCTGAGCAACCTGTGCCGCAATGCCCTGCAGGCTATCGAGCAGCAGGAGAGCGGCCGAGGCCACATCCGCGTTTCGGCCGCCCGCAACGGCAGCCGCGTCGCCATCGACGTGCACGACGACGGTCCCGGTGTGCCGGAGAAGGCGCGCGCCCACCTGTTCCAGGCGTTCCAGGGCTCGGCCCGCAAGGGCGGCACGGGCCTCGGGCTCGCGGTGGCGCACGAGCTCGTCACCGCCCACGGTGGCGCCATCCGCCTCGTGGACACCGATCGCGGCACCCAGTTCCGCATCGAGATTCCGGACCGGGCGAGGTAGGGGACGAATGCGCTCCGCACCGGTGTCATTCCCGCGAAGGCGGGAACCCAGACACAGAACGGCAGGGGCTTGCCCTCAGATGAAAGCGATCCCGCGGTTCGCGTTCCGCAAGAGCCACGGACTCCCCCTTGGGGAGATCCAATCTGGGCCCCCGCCTTCGCGGGGGTGACGCCTGCGGCGAGCGCCGTCGAAACACAATGGCCTCAGCGCCTTCGGAGTGGGCGTCCGCGTCAGTGCCCATCCTGCCCCACATGGCAGCTATTCGCGCCTTCGACGCGCCTTTCCACGGCGGCCCGTCGAGCCGAAGCCGCCCGCGCCTCGGGGGGTAGGAGAGGGGATGGCGGCCTCGGCCAGGCGCACGCGCTCGTGTCGGGCGATGACCAGCTGGGCGATGCGTTCGCCACGCTCCACGGTGAACGGCCGGGCCCCCAGGTTGATCAGCAGGACCTGCACCTCGCCGCGATAATCGCTGTCGATGGTGCCGGGGCTGTTCAGCACCGCGATCCCATGCTTGAGCGCCAGACCCGAGCGCGGGCGCACCTGGGCCTCGAAGCCTGCGGGCAACTCCAGGATGAGGCCGGTGGGGACGAGCGCGCGCCGGCCCGGCCGCAGCACCACCGGCCCCGCCACGGCGGCCACGAGGTCGAGGCCGGCCGCGCCCGCGGAATGATATGCAGGCAGCGCAAGCCCCTCGCCGTGCGCCAGGCGCACCACCTTGACGCGCCGCGCGCGGCCTCGCGGCGGGGTGCTCATACGGAGGCGGTGTTCTCGGCCAGCCATTCCGCGGCGCGCGCCATGAGCCGCTGCGCCACGGCAGCCTTGTCG
>DATBKR010000267.1:0-7031 GCA_036555805.1 Hyphomicrobiaceae bacterium
GTGTCGCCGATGCCCTGCTGCAGCAGCAGCCCCATGCCCGCGGTGGAGGCGACGATGCCCTTGGAGCCCATGCCCGCCTCGGTGAGGCCGAGGTGCAGGGCATAGCGGCAGCGCGCCGCCAGCAGGGTGTACACGCTGACGAGATCCTGCACCGCGCTGACCTTGGCCGACAGGATGATCCGCTCCGGCCCAAGGCCCAGCTCCTCGGCGCGGGCGGCCGAGAGCAGCGCCGACTGCACGATGGCCTCGTGCATGACGCTGCGCGCGTCCTTGGGGACGGGGGAAGCGGCGTTCTCGTCCATCAGCCGGGTCAGCAGCTCCTGGTCGAGGCTGCCCCAGTTGACGCCGATGCGCACCGGCTTGCCGTACTCGAGCGCCAGCTCGACGATGGCCGAGAACTGCCGGTCTCGCTTGTCCTTGAAGCCGACGTTGCCCGGATTGATGCGCCACTTGGCGAGCGCCTCGGCGCAGGCGCGGTTCTCGGCCAGCAGCGTGTGGCCGTTGTAGTGGAAGTCGCCGACCAGCGGCGCGCCGACGCCCATCCGGGCGAGCCGGTCGCGAATGCGCGGCACCGCCTTGGCCGCCTCGTCGCGGTCCACGGTGATGCGCACGATCTCCGAGCCGGCGCGGGCGAGGTCCGCGATCTGGCGGGCGGTTTCCTCAACGTCGGCGGTGTCGGTGTTGGTCATCGACTGCACGACAATGGGCGCCGCGCCGCCGATCACCACGCCACCCACGTTGACGGGCACGGAGGCGCGGCGGGGAGCGCGCAGGTCGGTGGTTGGAGGAGGGGTGCTCATTGGGCTCATCATATCACGGCTGTCTTCACAGTCCGCATTTGCACAGTCCGCATTTGCCTGGCGCTCGTTCAGAAAAGCGCGCTCAAGTCTCTTCGGCCGTCGATGACGGAGATCAGCTCCACTACATCATTGTTGGCGTCATGCTCGTAGAGCAGCAAGTAGTTTCCCTCAACGAGCATCCGCAAGCCGGGGCGGATGTCGTCGCGCAGCGTGCCTATTCCGGGAAAATCGCGCAATATCTGCATCTTATCATCAATACGAAGCAGCAGCCGGTTCGCGGCAGTGGGGTTCTCCGCGGCTATGTAGCGCCAGATTTCTCGCTCCTCCTCTGCGCGGCGTGACGTGAAAAGCTCAGCCACGACGGCGTCCGCCACCTTTCAGCTTGGCGCGCTCCTCCGCGATCATACGCCGGATGTCGAGCGGCCCGGAACGGCCGCTGGCCTTTCCTTCGTCCCAGCGCTGACGCACGATCTCAAGATCGCGCTCGCGAAGATCGCGCCGGGATTCCCACAGCCGCAAAGCGTCGCGGATGACTTCGCTTGCCGAGGCGTACTCGCCGGCATCGACTGCCCTGCGCACGGCATCGGCCATGGGCGTCGGCAGGGCAATGCTCAGACGTTCGATCTCAGCCATAGTTCTCTCCAGGCGAAAATGCGCGGAGCGTCAGCTCTTGCAATAAGTATTACTAAATAATCATCAGCGCAACCGGCTATCGCCTCCACCGCGCCACCGACGGCAGTATGGACACCGCGAACAGCGCGGCCAGCACCAGCACGATGGACGGGCCCGCGGGGGTGTCCCAGGTCACGGAGAGGAACAGCCCGGCGGCGACGGCCAGCATGCCGAAGCCGCCGGCGATGACGGCCATCTGCTCGGGCGTCCGGGCCAGGGGGCGGGCGGCGGCGGCGGGCATGATCAGGAAGGCGATGGTGAGCAGCGCGCCCACAATCTTGATGGCGATGGCCACCACCAGGGCCATCACCAGGACGAACGCCAGCCTGACGCGCTGGGCGGCCGTTCCCTCCGCGGCGGCGATGTCCTCGTGCACCGACAGCGACAGCAGGGGACGCCAGATGGCGATCAGGGTGGCCAGGGCCCCGGCGCCGCCGAAGAGCAGCCAGTAGAGATCGGCCGTGGAGATGGCGAGGATATCGCCGAACAGGAAGCCCAGGAGGTCCGGCTGGCGCCCGCCGGCCAGCGAGGCGGCGATCACGCCAATGGCCAGCACGGCATGGGCGATCAGGCCGAGGAGGCTGTCGAATGGCACCACCTGCTGGCGGCTGAGCAGCAGGAGCAGGCCGGAGACGGCGAGCGTCACGATCAACACGCCCGCGGTCACGTCGAGCGAGAGCGCCAGAGCCAGCGCAACCCCGATCAGAGCCGCCTGGGCGATGGCCTCGCCGTAGTAGGCCATGCGGCGCCATACCACGAAGCAGCCGAGGGGAGCGGCCACCGCAGCCAGCCCCAGCCCGAACAGCAGGGCGCGCAGCAGGAAGGGGGGCAGCACGATCGGCCCTCCGATCTGGTTCAGATCCAGCCCATCGGCAGTCAGTCGTCGATCATCGGCAGTCGTCCGAAGTGCCTATTCCGACCCCCGATCCCCGACGCCCGACTCCCGGTGGTCCGCGGGACACGGCGCCCCGGTCAGGTCGTGGCTGTGGTCGTGCTGGTGCCGGTAGACGCCGAACGCCTGGGCCGCCTGCGATCCGAACAGGCGCGCGTACTCGGGGTGCTGGGCCACCGAGTGGGGCACACCCGAGCAGCAGACGTGGCGGTTGAGGCAGATGACACGGTCGCTCTGGGCCATGACGACGTGCAGGTCGTGCGACACCAGCAGCACGCCGAAGCCCCGCTCGGTGCGCAGGCGCCCGATCAGCGTGTAGAGCTCGGCCCCGCCGGCGTAGTCCACGGCGCGCGCCGGCTCGTCGAGCACCAACAGGTCGGGCGCGCGGATCAGCGCGCGCGCCAGCACCACGCGCTGCAGCTCGCCGCCCGACAGCTCGGCAAGCTGCCGCCCGATGAGCGCGCCGGCGCCCACGTCGGCCAGCACGCGCTCGATCTCGGGCGGCGACGCCGCGGCCCGGCCAAGCGCGATGAAGCGCGCCACCGTGAGCGGGATCGCGCGGTCGATGTCGAAGCGCTGCGGGGCGTAGCCGATGACGAGCGGCTCGCGGCGGAGCACCTCGCCATGGTCGAGCCGCTCGAGGCCGAGGAGTGCGCGCACCAGCATGGTCTTGCCGGCGCCGTTGGGGCCGATGACGGTGACGATCTCGCCGGGCGCGATCTCGATGTCGACGCCCGTCAGGATCGGGCGGCCGGCGCGGGCCAGCGTCAGGCCCCGCGCGCTGATGAGGGCGGCGGGCTCGGGCTTCGCCGCCGCGCGACGGTACTGGGCGTGGTCGTGCTGATCGTTGAGGCCGTCGGCACGGTCCGGATGGCCCAGGGCCCGCTCGCGCAGCAGCGTGCCGACGGCCGGCCGCAGCGGCCAGTCGAGCCCCTCACGCCCTTGCATGGCCGGCGTCCTTGCTGGCGCAGTTGGCGCACATGCCCCAGACCTCCACCACTGCGCCCTTGTCAGAGCTGGCAGAGAACGAGGCGCCTGCTGCGGCCCTGTCGATGGCGGCGAAGACCGAGGCGCCGTCCACCTCGGCCACCGCACCGCACCGCTCGCAGGCGAGCACCAGCTGGCGCTGCTCATGGCCGGCGTGGCAGGCGAAGAACGCGTTGCGGCTCTCGAAGCGGTGCACGATGCCGGCCGCAACCAGAGCGTCGATGGCCCTGTATACCGAGATGGGCGCCAGCCGCTCGCCGCGCCGTGCCAGCCGGTCCAGCACCTCGTAGGCGCCGATGGCCCGGTGCGAGGCGGCCGCGATGACCTGGAACACCGTCTCGCGCAAGGGGGTGAGGCGCAGGCCATTGGCGGCGAAGGCCGCGCGGGCGCGCACCATGGCCTCGTTCAGGCACTGCCCGTGGTCGTGGCCCGGCGCGGGGAAGGCCTTGCTTGGGATCGTCATGTGCATTGTTATATTATAGCGTTTCCCGGCGCCTGCGCCACAAGGTTGCAGGTTCCAGGGATCGGGGGTCGGAAGTCGGGCGTCGGGCACTCGCGACTGCTGCAACCCCCGCGACGCCCGACACCCGGTTCCAGCGAGGTGTCCCATGCCGCATCGGCTCCAGGTTATCGTTGCCGACATCACCGCGCTGGACGTGGACGCCATCGTCAACGCGGCCAACCCGACCCTGCTGGGCGGCGGGGGTGTGGACGGCGCCATCCATCGGGCAGCGGGACCGAATCTGCTGGTGGAGTGCCGCACCCTGGGCGGCTGCAGAACGGGCGAGGCCAAGATCACCGGCGGTTACCGACTGAAGGCGCGCCACGTCATCCACACTGTCGGGCCGGTGTGGGGAGCTGAGGGCGGCAACGAGGATCGCCTGCTGGCCGGCTGCTACGCCAATTCTCTCGCCCTTGCGAAAGCGCATGGGCTGCGCTCGATCGCGTTCCCGGCCATTTCGACCGGGGTCTACGGCTTCCCGGCCGAGCGCGCCGCCGGCATCGCCGTCAAGACCGTCGCCGATCGGCTGACAGGGAACGACCACTTTGCACAGGTGACGCTGTGCTGCTTCTCGCCTGCCTCCGCGGCCCTCCATGAGGACGCACGGCGGGCGCTGGGGGTATAGACGGGAATGGGGAGTGGGGAATAGGGAATAGGGAATAGGGAATAGGGAGTGGGGCGAGGAGCAGAGAGCGGCACGACCCCATTCCCCACTCCCCATTCCCCAGTTCCAAGGAACACGCGCATGGCCCACCGCACCATCGAAGTCCGCAAGTCGTCACCCAATATCGGCGCCGAGCTCCACGGCATCGACCTGTCCGAGCCGCTCAGCGAGGAGCAGTTCCGCGAAGTGCACGCCGCGCTCATGGAGCACCTCGTCATCTTCTTCCGCGACCAGAGGATGAGCCCGGAGCAGCAGAAGGAGCTGGGGCGCCGGTTCGGCCGGCTGCATGTCCATCCCGCCGCACCCGGCGTGCTGCCCGATCATCCGGAAGTGTTCGTCATCAAGGCCGACGAGGGCTCGAAATTCGTCGCCGGCGAGGACTGGCACTCCGACGTCTCGTGCGAGGCCGAGCCGCCCATGGGCACCATGCTCTACCTCACCACGGTGCCCCCGGACGGCGGCGGCGACACGATGTTCGCCAACATGTACCTGGCCTACGACACGCTGTCGGCGCCCATCAAGGCGCTGATCGACAGCATGGCCGCCATCCACGACGGCGAACCGCTCTACCGCGGCCGCTACGGCAACGACGATGCGGGCAAGGTCTACCCGCGCGCCGAGCACCCCGTCGTGCGGACGCACCCGGTCACGCGCAAGAGGGGGCTGTTCGTCAACCGCTTCTTCACCACCCGCCTCGTCGGCCTCTCAAGGAACGAAAGCGACGCCATCCTCAGCATGCTGTTCCGGCACGTCGAGACGCCCGAGTTCAACGTGCGCTTCCGCTGGCAGCCTGGCTCTGTCGCGTTCTGGGACAACCGCTGCACCCAGCACCACGCCCTGTGGGACTATTACCCCCACAAGCGCTACGGCCACCGGGTGACCGTGTGCGGGGACCGACCGTTCTAAGCCGCCAACCGTAGGTTGGATCGACCCCGGCGAAAGCGGGCCTGCAGCGACCTTCGGAGCGCTCCTCAATACATTCTTTACCATGAGCGATTTCCGCTTCCGGCATTAACTGGAGAGCGTCGCCTGTTAATGCATATTGCTATCCTACGTTATGTTTTCAGCGTGGCGATTGTCTGGGGGAGTGCGATGCGGCGGGGGGAGGCCCGGCCAGACTGGCCGGTTGCGAGCATGCGGATGACGGCGCGGTAGAGCGAGGTGCTGGCCTGGGTGGCGGCCGGCAAGTCCGACTGGGCGATCGGGCAGATCCTCAACATCTCCGGCAAGACGGTGAACTTCCACGTCGAGAACGCCAAGCGCAAGCTGGGCGCGGGCACGCGGGTGCAGGCCGTGATGGCGGCCATGCGCGGCGGCCTGATCGGCTGACCTCGGGAGTCGGGCGTCGGGGATCGGGCGTCGGCAGTCGGATCATGGCCGGCGCCCTTGCTTCCGCCTTTTGCCGCCCGCGCGATTGCCGAACCCCGACGCCCGACCGCCGACACCCGCCGTGATCTTCGCGCACGGCTTGGCTATGCTGGCCGCATCGGTTGCCACGACAGGCAGGCAGGCTCCCATGTTCGCCAGCTTCTTCCACGAGCTCAAAGCCGCCAAGGTGCCCGTCACCTTGAAGGAGTACCTCACGCTGATGGAGGCGCTGGAGGCCGATCTCGCCGACCGCAGCGTGGAGCATTTTTATTACCTGTCGCGCGCGGCGCTGGTGAAGGACGAGCGCCACCTCGACAAGTTCGACCGCGTATTCGGCCACGTCTTCAAGGGCCTCGACCTGATGAGCGAGGCGGTGGAGGCGCAGATTCCCGAGGAGTGGCTGCGCTCGCTGGCCCAGCTCTACCTGACCGAGGAGGAGAAGGCCAGGATCGAGGCGCTGGGCGGCTGGGACAAGATCATGCAGGAGCTGAAGAAGCGGCTGGCCGAGCAGAAGGGCCGCCACCAGGGTGGCTCGAAGTGGATCGGTACCGGCGGCACGTCACCCTACGGGGCGGACGGCTACAACCCGGCCGGCGTCCGCATCGGCCAGAAGACCAACCGCAACCATCGCGCCATCAAGGCGTGGGACAAGCGCGAGTACAGGGACCTCGACGACAAGGTCGAGCTGGGCACCCGCAACATCAAGGTGGCGCTCAGGCGCCTGCGCCGCTTCGCCCGCGAGGGCGCGCCGGATGAACTAGATCTGGACGGCACCATCAAGGGCACCGCCCACAAGGGCTACCTCGACATCCACATGCGCCCCGAGCGCCGCAATACCGTGAAGGTGCTGATGTTCCTCGATGTGGGCGGGTCCATGGACTGGCACATCAAGGAGGCGCAGGAGCTGTTCTCAGCCGCCCGCACCGAGTTCAAGCACCTGGAGTACTTCTACTTCCACAACTGCCTCTACGAGTTCGTCTGGAAGGACAACGCGCGCCGCTGGACCGAGCGCACGCCCACCTGGGAGGTGCTGCACAAGTACCCCGCCGACTACAAGGCGGTATTCGTCGGCGACGCCTCCATGAGCCCGTACGAGATCTCGGTGCCCGGCGGCTCGGTGGAGCACATGAACGAGGAGCCGGGCGC
>DATBKR010000268.1:0-3177 GCA_036555805.1 Hyphomicrobiaceae bacterium
TGTCGGCGGCGCAGCACTCGCATCGATGCTCGCGCGTCCCAACTTCGCTCAGCGATGAGCTTTGAGCCAGCCCAGCAGGATACCGTTGAAGACGCCGGCCCGCTCGACGTTGGGGAAATGCCGCGCGTCGGCGATCTCCTCGTAGCGCCCTCCGGGGACCAGCTCGGCGATGCGCTTGTTGCCCGCCGGCGGCGTGCCCTCGTCTTTGGCGCCGCACACCACCAGCATCGGCACCTTCACCGACGGTAGCTTGGGCACGAAGTCGAAATTGAGGATGGCCGCGGCGCAGCCCAGATAGCCCGCCGGTGTGGTGCCGGCGATGGTGGCGTGGATCTGCTTCCAGCGCCCGGGGTTGCCTGGCTTGTAGGCGTCCGTAAACCAGCGCTCCATGGTGGCATCGGCAAGCGGCGACAGCGAGTTCGCGTTCTTTACGGCTTCGATCCGCGGTGCCCATGCCCCTTGCGCGCCAGGTGGCGTCTGGGGCGAGGTATCACACAGCATGGCTGAGATGAGTCGCTGTCCGTGACCAATGGCGAACGCTTGGCCGAGCATGCCGCCGATTGAGAGGCCGACGAATTGCACCTTCGAGATGCCGAGGAAATCGAGCGCGGCGGCGACGTCATCGGCGAGCTGTTCCATGGTGTAGGGGCCGGCCACGGGATCGCTACCCCCGTGTCCGCGCATATCGAGGCGCAGCACGCGATAGCCGCTAGCAAGCAACGGCGGCAGCTGCTCCGCCCACATGCCCCCATCGGACGCCAGCGAATGCGTGAAGCACACGACCGGTCCGTTTTCCGGTCCAGCGAGATCGTAGTAGATTCTGCGTCCTGCAAGAGAGATGAGCATGGCGGTTAAGTCCTCCCAAGACTAGCTGGCGTTGATGAGATTGGGGCGCCGCGGCCGCCTCGCCCAGACGCGCGGCAATCGTTCACCCGGATTTCCTGGCAGCACGATCAGGATAGCTCTTGGCCATGCCGTCACGCACGTCCTGCTGGATTCCGTACTGCGGGAAGGGATAGCGAAAGCCGTTCTTCGCCAGTGCCGTCATTCCCTCTATCGCCTTAGCTACATACTCAGGTGGCAAGGCCATCAGCATCTCATCGTCGAGCACGCCGCCGTAGCGCCGCTCGGCGAAGCAGGGGATGGATAGCGAGGGCTGACGTGTCTTGAGCGCACGGCCCCAGCTGTCGGCGCACGCGCTCTCACCCACAACGCTCCAGTCGAAGCTCTTGTAGCCCGACCATTGCAATCCGTTGATGAAGTACATCATGGCGCCCGGCGTCGCATAGAACAGGGCGATGTCGGGCGGCGCGAGTCGACCGGAAGCGAGCGGCGCGACGGCAAGCGCTTCGTAACGCCCATCGTCGACGCAGTGCATCGCCGCCTGGTGGGCGCTCGCGTCATCGAGCGTTGAGAACCACACGCCGGCCATGTGCTTACCGGAACGCCAGTTGTCATCCTTCGCGCATCCGAGCCCCACGACCGCGCGACATTGCGCACCGACCAAGTCGTCCGCGGTGATGCCGACGGTCCATCCGAGCCTTGCCGCCTGTCCCACAACCTGGTCCAGCGTGTACACAGATTTGGGTCTGCGGATCTTGGGGATCGCTTCCATGTCCGCGCGACGTTCGAATAGCTTCATGCCAAACGGGATCGCGCGCAGCTTCAAGAGGCTTTCTAGCTTCGCGGCGAGATTGCTAATCGCATCCGGCATGAGCTTGACAACCTTGGTTAGGCCAGTGTTGAGGCGTGCCAGCCAGCATAGTCTTCCGCCGACGCTTGCGCCACGTTGGGCAGGTTTGGTTCCCGGCGGAGGAATCAGCCGAAAACCTTGCGATTGTTGGGGAGGATCTGCCGTGCTGGGTCCACCTCCTATTCGACGCTCATGCCGCCGACACAGGCGTCTGCACGACGATCCGTCGCCGGGTGGCCATACGCACGCGGCTCGTTGCGGCGCAACTCATCGTAGCGCGGGATCATCGAAATGCCATGACTGTCGACACCGTGCAGGTCTGACCACGCGAGCCCCCTCGGCGGTGGTCTCGGCGTTGTCCTCGGGCATGCCGCAGGCGCGTACAATCGCTTTCAATTGTGCGCGGTGATCGGCATACGAGGCGGGCATGGGCGCTCGCTGGGTCTGATGTTCTGATGCCCAACCTGCACGATCCACACGCACGCGACAAGCGGCGGCGACGGGGGCAGAACAAGGGCGACATGAGCACTGCGGCGATCGTCAGCCCGAGGCATAGCGAGAGCTGATCACGGAATTTCCTTTTACTCGCTTCCAGGCAGTTGGCTGGACCCTCTCTCGCGCCCAGCAGAGTTGAGCCTGCTGACCACCGCGTCCCCCTACCCTTTCCCTTTCCAGCATCACCGCAAGCATGCATATTCCTTGCGAACCTCGTTCATCTTGGTGGTCCAGTGCACATGTCCAAGCTCTATGAAGCTCTCGCAGAGGCGTTCCTCGCAGAGGGGGTCGACACGCAATTCGTCCTGATGGGCGACGGCAACATGCATTGGTCTACAGCCTTCGCCCGCCTGCCCGGCGTGCAAACGATCCACGTCCGGCATGAGCACTGCGCCGTAGCGGCCGCGACGGCCTACAATATAGCGACGGGGAGGATCGCTGCGGCTTCGGTCACGTGCGGCCCGGGCCTCACTCAGTTGATGACCGCGCTGCCCGCGGCGGTGCGCGCCCGCCTGCCAATGGTGGTATTTGCCGGAGAAGCGCCGATCAATGCCAAGTTCTACAACCAATACATCGACCAGGCGCCGTTGGTGACGGCCACGGTGCACATTACATCGCCGCGCATAGTGTGCCGCGGATGATGGACCACGTACGCGAGGCGTTCCACGTTGCGAAATTCGGGCGCCGCCCTGTCGTGCTGGGCATTCCCTACGACCTGCAGAAAGTGGAGCACACGTCTAACCAGCCCTACGAGACCTCGGCGATGTATTATCCCAAGGTCGGGCGCATACATCCCGACCCGGCAATCGTGGCCGAGGCCGTCGAACGACTGAAGGCGGCCAAGCGGTCGATCATCCTCGGTGGTCGCGGCGTACTGCGCGCTGGCGCGAGGGAGGCCGTGCTGAAGCTGGCCGACCGCTGCGGTGCCGTGCTCGCCCACACGCTTCCTGCGCGCGGCCTGTTTGACGACCACGAATTCGCTATCGGCT
>DATBKR010000269.1:0-2913 GCA_036555805.1 Hyphomicrobiaceae bacterium
CCAGCGCGTGCACACCCACTCGGCCACCATGTGCTGGGTGGCGTGCGACCGGCTGGCGAGCATCGCGCACCGGCTGGGCCTCGCCGACCGCACCCACTACTGGCGCGAGCAGGCCGACCAGCTGCGCACGCAGATCCTGGCGCGGGCCTGGAACCAGCGCCTGGGCGCCATTGCCGGCGCGCTCGACCAGGACGAGCTCGACGCCAGCGTGCTGCTGCTGCCCGATCTCGGCCTGCTGCCAGCCACCGACGAGCGCTTCGCGCGCACCTGCGACACCATCGGCAAGGAGCTGAAACGCAACGGCTTCATCATGCGCTACGTGGCCGAGGACGACTTCGGCCTGCCGGAGACGGCGTTCCTCGTCTGCCAGTTCTGGTATATCGACGCCCTGGTGGGGCTCGGTCGCAAGGGGGAGGCGCGCGAGCTGTTCGGCGATCTTCTCGCGCGCCGCAACGCCTTCGGCCTGCTGTCGGAAGACATCCACCCGCTGAGCGGCGAGCTGTGGGGCAACCTGCCCCAGACCTACTCCATGGCCGGCATCGTGAACAGCGCGCGCATCCTCTCGCGCAGCTGGCAGGAGGCGTGGGTAACCTCGTAGGTTTTTTCAAGCCGCAGGGCCACCCGCGCCCCCGCCGAGCCGGAACCCATGTCGGAACCCATGTCGGAACCCATGTCGGCTCGCAGACGTTGTGCGCAGTAAAGTTGCGGCTGGGAGGACGACGCGCGGGGCCGAGCGGGCGCCGGCGCGTCTGCGGCTGGCCGGGTCTTCCTGTCGCCAGGCTGTAAGAGAGGCGGTCCCACACCATGAGCCGCGTCGTTCTCGTCTCCAATCGCGTGATGGACCTGCGCAAGGCCGCCCAGGCCGGCGGCGTGGCCGTGGCGCTGGCGCATGTCGTGCGTACACGGCCATCCCTGTGGTTCGGCTGGTCGGGCGAGGTCAAGCCGGCCGAAGAGGCCGCTGTGCCGGCCCACGCGGGGCGCATGGTCACGGTGCCGCTCTCGCCCAGCGAGCACGAGTGCTACTACCTGGGCTACGCCAACTCGGTGCTGTGGCCGGTGTTCCACAACCGCCTCGACGTGGCCCAGTTCGAGGCCGGCTACTTCGAGCAGTACATCGGCGTGAACCGGCGGCTGGCGTCGCTGCTGCAGCCGCTGATACGACCCGACGACGTGATCTGGGTACATGACTATCACCTGATCCCGCTGGCGGTGGAGCTGCGGCGGCTCGGGGTGCTCAACCGCATCGGATTCTACCTGCACATCCCGTTCCCGCCCTGGCAGACCTTCATCGCGCTTCCCGAGCACGCCCAGCTGGCGCGCTGCCTCGCCGCCTACGACCTCGTCGGCTTGCAGACCATGGCCGACGTCTCGAACCTGCTCGACTACCTGGCCAACGGCGTGCACGGAAGCGTCACACCGGACGGCCGCATCCGCCTGTTCGACCGACTGCTGACCGTTGCGAGCTTCCCGATCGGCATCGACGTGACCGATTTCACCAGGTCCGCGCGCGATGTCGCGCTGGTCCAGGGACGCGGCATGCGACGCATCATCGGCGTGGACCGGCTCGACTACACCAAGGGCCTGCCGCAGAAGTTCAAGGCCTTCGGACAGTTCCTGGAAACGAATCCGCAGTACCGCCGGCAGGTCGTGCTGACGCAGATCGCGCCGCCGACGCGCGAGAACGTCGGCGCCTATGCCGACATCCGCCAGCAGCTGGAGACGCTCGCCGGCTCGATCAACGGACGCTTCGGCGAGCTCGACTGGGTGCCGATCCACTACATCCACCGCGCCGCTCCGCGCCGGCGGCTCACCGCCATCTACCGTTCCTCGCGCATCGCGCTTGTCACGCCGTTGCGCGACGGCATGAACCTGGTGGCCAAAGAATACGTCGCCTCCCAGGACGCGGAGGACCCGGGCGTGCTGATCCTGTCGCGCTTCGCCGGAGCCGTCGAAGAGCTCCAGCAGGCACTGATCGTCAACCCCTACGACATCTACACCACCGCCGAGGTGGTCCGCACCGCCCTGGAGATGGACCTCGATGAACGGCGCACGCGCCATCGGGCGCTGATGGCGGTGATCGAGAAGTCGAATCTGGCGGCATGGTGCGACTCCTTTCTGCGGGCCCTTTCACGCGTGTCGGCCGACGATGATCCCACCACCTGGCCCCAGCCGGAGTCCATTCGACGGGCCATGGAGAGGCTGAGCCAGTCCGTTCGCAAGCCGCCTTTGGACCCGACGGAACGCGGGTCCGAGGCCGTGCCGACGTCGACCTATCCGCGGTAGAGATTTTCACCCTGCGAGAGACTTCAGGATGACTGAAGATTTAGGGCTGATATCCGGAATCGCCCGTCGCCACAGACGCCGACCGGATTCCCCTCCCCCTTGTGGGGAGGGGTCAGGGGTGGGGGGAAACGCACCCTGTCCCTCCCCCACAAGGGGGGAGGGGACGAGCGTCCCGCTTGGTGCCCTGAACACGGGGCGGGCCTGACCTGGGGGAAGTTGCACATGAAAGCCCTGACGGTGGGCGGCGCTATGTTCGACACGATCGCGATCATCGCCGACGATCGCATCGAGCGCATGACCATGCTCAACGCCGACACCTCCTTCCTGCTGCTGGAGGAGGGCCGCAAGACCGAGGCGCTGGAGATTTCCGCCCACGTAGGCGGCGGCGCCGTCAACGCCGCCGTGGCCATGTCCCGCCTCGGCTTCGACGTGGCCACCCTCGTCAAGCTCGGCCGCGATCAGCGCGCCGAGGCGGTGCTCAACTACCTAATGCGGGAGGGCATCTCCACACGCTGGGTGGTGCGCGACGGCCGCGCGCCCACGGGGGCTTCCGTACTCGTCGCGTCGCACGACCGCAACGCGGCCATCTTCACCTTCCGCGGCGCCAACACGCTGCTCGACGAGAGCGAC
>DATBKR010000270.1:0-12077 GCA_036555805.1 Hyphomicrobiaceae bacterium
CTAGCAGCGGCAGGGCGATATCGATCTCCGAGCGTGCCTCGCCCTGGGGCGGCACCACGGCGCGCGTGAACAGCACCGTCGGACCCGACGGCATGAACGACACCTCCTCCTCCTCCAGGGTCGTCGTCTTCGGCAGCACGATGTCGGCATGCTCGGCCGTCGGCGTCATGGTGTGCGCCGCGACGGCGACGAAATCCAGCGACCGCACTGCCTCGATGGTGCGGCGCGTGTCGGGATAGGTGACGAGGATGTTGACCCCGCTGGCGTAGAGGGCACGCACCGGATACGGCCCGCCCGTCAGCATGGCCTCGATCACGGACGGGTTGTGGCAGGCCGTCTGCCATCCCTTCGGTCCGGCCCACAGCGGAAACCGGTCCGCCCCGATCGTGCGCTTCTCGGTCGCCTCGTCGAGCCGGAACTGCGGCATGTGCAGAAGCTCGCCATAGGTACGCAAGCCCCTGGGCGTGCGCATGCGCAGGTTGCCGCCGGGCCGGTCGACATTGCCGCTGATCGCGACCAGGCAATGATAGGCGCGGAAGGTCTGCACGCCGGCGCTGAACGCATCGATGCCGTGGCCGCTCACGAACGTCGATGGCCCGTCCGCATACATGCGCGCCGCGGCCACGATCTTCTCCGCCGGCACCCCCGTATGGCCCTCCGCCACCTCCGGCGGGAACTGCGCCGCCCGCGTGGCCAGTTCGTCGAAGCCATGGCACCAGCGGTCGGCGAATGCCCGATCGTACAGCCCCTCGCTGATCAGCACATGCGTCATCGCCAGGGCCAGCGCGGCATCGGTGCCGATGCGCGGCGCCAGCCACAGGTCCGCCATCCGCGCCGCCGGCGTGCGCTTCGGGTCCACCACGATGATGCGGGCGCCGCGCTTCCTGGCGGCCTTCAGCGCCGCCCATTCCACCGGATCGGCAATGCTCGGGTTGCGCCCGACGACCAGCGCGCAGTGCGTGTTCCCGATGTCCTCGCCGCGCGTGATGTCGAGGCCGGTGATGCGCGCGCTCACCGCCCGGCAGCCGCCGCACAGGTCCTGGTTGATCATCCAGTTCGGCGACCCGATCGAGCGCAGCGTCAGCGCCAGGATGACGCTGCGGCTGAAGTAGGCGCCGCTGGTGGCGCCCACGATCGCCTCCGGCCCGTAGGTCTGGCGCACCGCCGCCAGCCGCTCGGCCATCTCGTCAAGCGCTTCCTCCCAGGAGATGCGTGCCCACTTGCCCGCGCCGCGCGCGCCCGTGCGCCGCATGGGATGGAGCAGCCGGCTGCCGGCGTAGGTGATGCCGGGAGCGCCGCGGATGCCTTTGATGCAGAAGGCGCCCTTCGAATAGGGATGGCTGCTGTTTGGCCCGAACTCGGCGACGCGGCCATCGCGCACGGTTGCGAGCGCCCCGCAGCAGGTCGAGCACTCCCAGCAGGTGGTGGCATACGTGCCGTCGGTTGCTCTCGCCAGTTCGCTCATGTGCGGCGTGGTGGTGTTGGCGTGTCTCGCCGCTTCGACCGTCGTGTGCTTGCGGCCCTCGCGGCCTTCTTCCCGTTGCTGCCGCCTTTCTTCGGCGGCATGACAGGGAGCAGGAGGTAGGGCTGGCGGCCCCGCCCGAAGTGCAGCGTCGTGGTCCCGCCGAACACGTCCGGCGGACGGTCGCGCGCATCGTTGTGCAGGAACGGGCCGCAGCCCTTCAGCTCGTTCTTGAAGTTGGAGAGCCGTCCGCCGCTGGCACCCGGATACTCGTAGTCCTTGCCGCGGATTGTCACCCCGATGCGGTACCCTGCCGGCAGCACGATCGAGGTGGGCCAGATCTCGATGTCGAGTTCCACCGCCTCGCCGGGCTTGAGCGGCTGGCGCCGGTCATGGGTATGGTAGGGGCGATACGGCGTGGAAAGCCGTGCGTCGAGCCTGCGGTGCGAGGCCCTGAGCCAGCCCTGGCCGATGGGAGTATGCGGGTCGATGGCGCCCTGGAACACCACCTCCTTCAGGTCGGGACCGAACGCACGCAGCACGACAAACAGGTCGGCATCGCCGGTGGAGGACGAGACGAACAGCTTGAGCGCCGACGGACCGGTGATCTCCGTCTCGGCTTCCAGCGGCGGCGTCAGGAACGTGACGCCGTCGCCCGTCGCCTCGAAGCTGAGCGATGCCGTGCCCGCAGACTTCTTCTGCTGCAGCAGACCGTTGTCGGGATCGAGATGGAGCCTGGTCCACCTGGTGCGGGCGAGCGGCCATTCGTCCTCCGCGCGGGGCACGAAGCAGTCGAGGTGGCGCACCTGCAGGAGGACCCTCGGCTGCCGGTTCCAGCCGTTGTCCCGGCCGTGCAGGAAATGGTCGAAGAAGGCGAGCTGCAGCTTGCGTCCGTAGTCGGTGTAGAAGTGCGTCCAGTGCTCGATCCCGTGCACCTCCAGCCACTTCTGCCTGGAGGCGGCGCGCACGAAGCCCTCGATGTTGCCACGCAGGTGCAGGCCCTGCCCGCCCCAGTTGCCCGCCGACAGGAACGGCACCTTCACCTTCGACCAGACCGGCGAGCGCTCCTTGTGATAGGCGTCGTCCAGCGGATGCTCGCGGATCTCGCGGCCGAAGTCGCAGCGGTTGCGCTCCAGCTCGGCCTCGGAGAGCGTGTCAGGCCCGCACACCGGGCCGCCGTGCACCCGGCTCATCCCGCCGCGCGCGCCGGCGCCGTGCTGCACGGTCTTGACCTGCATGTCGTACCAGTTCTGCCAGAAGGTGGACACGATGCCGCCGTGGTGGGTCATGTCGCGGTACCAGTCGGCGGCGCCCTCCCAGACGCACATGGCGGCAAGGTGGGGTGGCTGCAGCGAGGCCACGTGCCACTGGTTGATGGCGTAGTAGGAGATGCCGCTGAGGCCGACTTTGCCGGTCGACCAGGGCTGTCGCGCGGCCCACTCGATGCAGTCGTAGAAATCCTTGGTTTCGCGCGGCGAGAAGTGGTCGATGAAGCCCGGCGAGGTGCCGCAGCCGCGCGAGTCGAAGCGCACGCAGGCGTAGTCATGGGGCACCCACTTCTCTGGGTCCACCACCTCCCAGCTCTGGTACTTGTTGCTGGAGCCGGCCGTCACGTCGGGGTGCTCGCGCGCCATGCGCTCCCAGGCGCTGGGATAGCCGTCCTGGAAGGCGAGGCCCTTGGCGTAGGGGCCGTAGCTCAGGATGACGGGGAAGCGCCCTTCCTTGAGAGGGCGGAACACGTCGCAGCGCACGATGGCGCCGTCGTCCATGGCCACCGCCACATCCCAGTCGATGCGCATGCCGTCGCGCACCTCGGAACGGCCGGACGGCTCCGCACCGTGACTCGGCACGGCCTGCGGCCGCGCACCGCTCCGGGCTCGCACTCGATCCTCCCTCGCGCCGCCTCCCGATGGGCAGCTGCATATGACGGCAAACTATGGGCGGCGCAGTCCGAGCGCAAATCCAATCGTCTCGCTCGCCACTCGATTTGGCGATCCCGTATATGCACGCTTGCTGGTCTAGGTAGTGTGTTCGGAGGCCGCCGTTGTGCGCTAAGAGTTGAGACAGGGAAATGCCAGCCGAAGGAGCGAGAGGAGGAGTGGTATGCGCATCGGCGTAGCGGGTGTCGGCCGCATGGGCGGTGCCATTGCCGCCCGTCTCATCGAGGTGGGGCACGAGGTGACGGTGTGGAACCGCACGCCCGACAGGATCAAGCCGCTCGCGGATGCCGGCGCCAAGGTCGCCGGCACGCCGGCGCAGCTTGCGGCTGCGGTCGAGGCGGTCGTCACCATCCTCACCAACCGCGATGCGCTGGCTGCGGTCTATGAGGGCCCCGACGGCCTCCTGGCCGCCGACGCCAAGGCCAAGCTGTTCATCGAAATGAGCACCGTGCAGCCGCACGATCAGGTGGCGCTGGCTGAGAAGGCGCGCGCCAAGGGCGGCATCTTCGTCGAGTGCCCGGTGGGCGGCACCGTCGGGCCGGCGCGCCAGGGCAAGCTGCTGGGAGTGGCCGGGGCCCGGAAGGAGGACTTCGAGAGGGCCAGGCCGATCCTCGACCAGCTGTGCCGGCGCGTGGAGTTGGTCGGGCCGGTCGGCGCCGGAGCCAGCATGAAGCTCGCGCTCAACCTGCCGCTGCTCCTCTACTACCAGGCGCTGGCCGAAGCCTATGTGCTGTGCCGGCATCTCAAGCTGGACAACGCCTGGCTCATGGAGTTCCTGTCCGAGACCTCGGGCGGCCCCAATGTGCTCAAGACGCGCGGGCCGGCCATCGCCGCGGCGCTCGACGGCAGGGACACCGGCACCCTCACGTTCGATATCGACCTGGTCCGCAAGGACCTTGCGACGATCCTGACGGAGGCCAGGGCGCGCGGCGCAACGCTGCCGCTGGTGGAGAAGGGGCTCGCCATTTACGATCAGGCGGCGCAGGAAGGCTGGGGCAGGCGCGACGCCTCCTGGCTGCCGGCCTATTGGCCGGGCCGGGCTCAGCGGTGAGCATCTATGCAGCTATGCAGCGCTGTCTGCCCGGTCTCCGGTACAAAAACTATACCAGGCGTCGGATTGAGATTGCGCCGCACGTCCCACATCGGGAGCGATGGATCGAGTTCTTGATCGACGACTAACCATATTCCTTCAACTTCTTGCGCGGCGATATCTCTCCGGTCCCTGATTGGGCCGAACCGCCGCGGCGGCGCATCCAGTACAGAACGTGAAGTTGATGACGGGCGCTGTCGAACCGACATTGGCGCGAAGGGGCCCGACGAAGGGCCGCGCAGACCCAGCCGATCAAACCGAGCTCCGGACGGAGGCCAACATGACGGATTTAACAGTGCGCAGGCTCGACGCGTCGAGCGCTACCATCGCTTCAGGCACGGTCGCAGCTTTGCGCAGCAAGCTGCGCGGCATCGTCGCGCTGCCCGGCGAGGATGGCTACGACGACGCCCGCAGCATCTGGAACGCAATGATCGACCGGCGCCCCGGCCTCGTGGTGCGCTGTCTGGGTGCCGCGGACGTGATCAATGCCGTCACCCTCGCGCGCGATGAAAAGCTGCTCGTTGCAATACGCAGCGGCGGCCACAACATCGCCGGCAATGCCGTATGCGACGGCGGACTCCTTATCGACCTTTCCTTGATGAAATCGGTACACGTCGATCCGGCTTCCCGCACCGCCCGAGTCGAGCCCGGTGCCACGCTGGCCGACTTCGACAAGGAGGCGCAAGGCTTTGCGCTTGCCACGCCGCTGGGCATCAACTCGACCACCGGCGTCGCCGGCCTTACTCTCGGCGGCGGCTTTGGCTGGACCACGCGCAAGTTCGGACTGACCGTCGACAATCTCATCTCTGCCGATGTCGTGACAGCCGACGCCCGGCTGGTACGCGCCAGCGAGAACGAGAACCAGGACCTGTTCTGGGCATTGCGTGGGGGCGGCGGCAATTTCGGCGTCGTGACCTCGTTCGAGTTCAAGCTGCATCCGCTCGGCCCCGAGGTGCTGTCGGGGCTCGTCGTGCATCCTTTCGACAAGGCGGGCGAACTCCTGCCCGAATACCGCCGCATCGCCAAGGAAGCCCCCGACGAACTCACAACCTGGATCGTGATGCGCACGGCGCCGCCGCTGCCATTCCTGCCCACCGAATGGCACGGCAAGGAGGTCCTCATCTTCGCCGCCTGCTACAGCGGCGACATGAAAGAGGGCGAGAAGGCCGTGAAGGGCCTGCGCGCTCTGGGCAAACCCGTCGTCGACGTGATCTCTCCACATCCGTTCGCCGGCTGGCAGGCCGCGTTCGATCCGCTGTTGACGCCGGGCGCCCGCAACTACTGGAAGAGCCACGACTTCACCGATCTTTCCGACGCCGCGATCGAAGTCATCCTCGACGCCGTGCGCACGCTGCCATCGCCCGAATGCGAGGTATTCATCGCCCACGTGGGCGGCGCCATGGCACGCGTCGCGCCCAATGCCACCGCATGGTCGAACCGCAATGCCCATTTCATCATGAACGTGCACACCCGCTGGCGCGACCGGGCTCAGGACTCGGCGTGTGTCGCATGGGCACGCCGGCTGTTCGATGCGGCCGCACCTTTCGCCTCCGGCAGCGTGTACGTCAACTTCATGCCCGACGACGAAGAAGACCGGGTGGAGAAGGCGTATGGTGCAAACTACCGCCGCTTGGCTGAAATCAAGCGCCGCTACGACCCCCACAACCTCTTCCGCATGAACCAGAACATCCGGCCGCCCAGTCGCTAGAGCAGGCACCATGCGAGAGGCGCGCGTTCAACTGCACGTATCCGGCGCCAGCGGCTTTCAAGCCCGGGCGGGAGCGCGGGCCGGCGGAACCTGCGTCAGTCTTACCGGTTGGAAATGGCCCAGCATTGCCAGGGAGGTCGGGTCGACCAGAACCACCTTGTGGCCAGCCAGATGAATAAGGCCGTCGCTGCGCAGCTTGGCCAGCGTGCGATTGAGGTGGGGGACGCTGAGGCCGAGCACATCGCTCATGATTTCCTGGGAGAACGGCAGCTCGAGGCCGCAGTCCGATGCAAGGCCGACGGCTTGCAATCGTGTGTACATTTCGAGAAGGAAATGCGCGAGGCGTTCGTCCGGAGTGCGACGGCCGATATTGGTCGCGTGCTCGCCACAGGTGATGGCTTCCTCGATGGCCAGCCAGCTCAATGCCAGGGCGAATTGGGGACGCTGGTAGCACAGATCGACGTAGTCGTTGATCGGGCACACCTGGAGCTTCATGTCGGTTACCGCGATGACGGAATAACACGCCTTCTCAAGGAAGCTCCCAGGCAGGCCGACGACGTCGCCTGGAAGCACCAGGTTCACAATTTGCCGCTTGCCATTGCGCAGCAGCTTGTAGCGTGAGGCAAAGCCGCTCTCGACGAAGCCGAGCTTGCGATATTCAAAGCCATCGACGACCAGATCCCTGCGCTTGCGGACCGAAAGATCGGCCTCCATCAGTTGCCAGAGACAGTCCAGATCCGCGTCGCCCAGCGCCATAAGGCGCGCGAGGCGCACGATGAAGGGGTGTTGTCTGGGTGGATCCGCAGTGCGATAGCGATGCATGAGACCGGCCTGCGAGAAATATTGCCGCGCCTTGCTGATCCTAAGCAATAGCCGCAGCTAACGCGAGCCCTACGATAGCCCTACGAAAGGAGTCCATGTTCATGTTCTCGGCCCGTGGCTTCAACAAGAACGTCAAAGCCGCCGGGCGGCGTTGCCTCAGGGCAACGGCTAGGGGAGGGTGACACATGCCCATCGGGAGCGACCAGGCACGGCCGCAGTGCGACGCGGCGAAACCTCCTGAAAACGATGGGTGCGGCCGCGGGCGCAGCCGGGTTGGCCCCGGCGGTTTCCGCCCCGTTCGTGTCGACCGCACTGGCGCAGGCCAAAACACTCAAGATCCCGCAGCGGGGCCATTTTATCCCCGAGTGCCACTAGCGTCCGGCTAACTGTCCAACAAATTCAACCGGTTGCCAACTTCGCGTTGGTGGCTTGCGGGCTGATCCCGCGAGAGAGCCTGTAGAATGGGCATTTTCTCGAAGAGGGTGAGCGAGAGGATCTGGAGCAAAGTGTAGAGCGAGGCGTCGAGTTCGAGCCGCTTCTTGATGATGGCGACGAGGCCTATCCAACTGCCGGTTTTAGGCTTATTGATCCTAAAGAACAGGTAGGATTAAGGCGGGGCCCACGGTCGGGGGCCATGGTGGCCCATTGGCCCGCAGGCTTCAACAAGAACGCCACACGCCGCTGCGCGGTGTTGCCTTCCGGGCGGTTGCTTAAGGAGAGGAAAACATGCCCTCGAGAACGACGAAGAACGGTCATGCTGCAACGCGACGAGAGTTCTTGAAAACGGTGGGTTTGGCCGCGGGCGCAGCCGGCCTGGGGCCGGCGGTTTCCGCCCCGTTCGTCTCGACTGCGCTCGCTCAGACCAAGACCCTGACGATCGTGCAGTGGAGCCATTTCGTTCCCGCCTACGACGTATGGTTCGACAAGTTCGCCAAGGATTGGGGTGACAAGAACCACATCGCGGTTACCGTCGATCATATCAACGAGCACGATGTCCCGGCCCGCGCGGCCGCCGAAGCGTCAGCCGGAGCGGGGCACGACATCTTCGGGTGGAACGGCGGCGCCAGCGGCGCACATCTCTACCGTAAGTTCCTTGTCGACCTGACGAAGCTGGTCGAGTCCACCGAGAAGAAGTATGGCAAGGTCAGCACCATCGGCCACCAAATCGGCTACAATGCGGACGATAAGACCTGGTCTGCTTTCCCCGACTTCTTCATCAACTTCCCGGCTATGTACCGCAAGAGCATGTGGGACGAGATCGGGATGAAGCCCGACACCTGGGACAACGTCCGACTCGGGGGCGCCAAGCTGAAGGCCAAAGGCCATCCGGTCGGCATTTCGCTGGGGCGCAGCAACGACCCGAATACGACCTGGCGCGGCGTCTTGTGGAGCTACGGTGGCTCCGTTCAGGACGCCGAGGGCAAGAAGGTCGTCCTCAACAGCAAAGAGACGATCGAGGCCGTTAAGTTCGTCACCGCGCTCTACAAGGAAGCGATGACGTCGGAAGTGCTGTCGTGGAACGACTCCAGCAACAACCGCTACCTGGTTTCGGGTGTCGGCTCGCTGATCGAAAACCCGATCTCGGCCTATCGCACGTTCCAGCAATCGAACAAGGCGGGGGCCGACGACACGTTCGTGATGAAGCCCCCCAAGGGCCCGGTCCGCCAGATCATGGGCGCCGCCGCGAGTTTCTACGGCATCTGGAAATTCGCCAAGAATCAGGAAGCGGCGATCGCCTTCCTCGAGTACTACGCCGCCAACTGGCCAGAAGCGTTCAAGGCAAGCCAGGGATACAACAATCCCTGCTTCGCCAACCTCGTGCCGAAGCCGATGCCGCTTCTGTCGGACGACCCGACGTCGACCCCGCACGACAAGCTTTCGATCTTGCAGACGTCCGACGAATGGTCTGCCGCTCCCGGTTATCCCGGGCCGGCGGCACCTGCGGTCGACGAGGTCTACAATAGCTTCGTCATCTGCGACATGATGACGAAGGCGGCGACAGGTCAGTTGTCAGCCGAAGACGCGGTCAAGGCGGCCGCGCAGCAGTGCGAAGCCATCTTCAAGAAATGGCAGGACAGAACCTAATTGCCGGCAGTCCGGACCGTGCCTCTAAGCGCGGTCCGGGATACCTCAACGGCTCTCGCTGTTGGCAAACACAAAAGGGGCTCCGTCGAGTGATCGGCGGCAGAAGCGCCCTGCGTTGAATCTGGGAGGTTGGATGGCTGCCGTATCGACCAAGGACATCGTCAAAAAATTCGGCGAAGTCCTCGCCGTCAACGGCATTTCGCTGACGGTGCCGGACGGCGAATTCATGGTGCTGCTGGGCCCGTCGGGCTGCGGCAAGACGACATTCCTGCGCATCATTTGCGGGCTCGAGCAGCAGACCAGCGGCGACCTGTTGATCGGCGGGACCGTCGTCAACGAGATGCCGCCGCGCGCCCGTGGCGTAGCGATGATGTTTCAGAGCTACGGGCTCTATCCGCATTACACGGTGCGCAAGAATATCGCCTTTCCGCTGCGCACGCAGCGCGTCCCCAGGGCAGAAATTGCAAAGAAGGTCGCGTGGGCCTCGCAACTGTTCGGCATTGGGCATCTTCTCGACCGGCGGCCGCGCCAGCTGTCCGGCGGCGAGCGCCAGCGCGTCGCGCTGGCGCGCGCTTTGGTCCGCGAACCGACCGCGCTGCTGCTCGACGAGCCGCTCTCCAACCTCGACGCCAAACTGCGCGCCTCGGCGCGCCTGGAGATCAAGCAATTCCAGCAGCGGGTCAAAATCACGACCATCTATGTGACGCACGACCAGGTCGAAGCGATGGGCATGGGCGACCGCATTGCCGTGATCGACCATGGACAGATACGCCAAGTGGGCACGCCGACGGAAATCTATGACGACCCGGCCGACCTGTTCGTCGCCACCTTCGTCGGTACACCGCCGATGAACATCGTCACCCACAAGGGCGGTGGCCATCTCGGCTTCCGTCCCGAAAACTTCCTGCCCAAGAACATGATCGAGGACGGCGTTGCCGCGACCGAATTCAAGTTCCGGATCGACCGGTCCGAGTATCTCGGCGCAGAACGCATCGTTTACGGCGTGATAGAAGGTTTCGAATCGAAGCAACTCATTACGGCGAAGCTGCCGCCAGCCCACGTCGACGAGAAGAGCATCCGTCCCGGCGAATGGCACCCCTTCGCGGTGAAGAACAGCGCCCTTCGCCATTTCGACAAGAACGGCAATCGCGCCAAGCCGTACTAAGGGAGATTTGACCGATGGCTGTCCTCGCCCAACCCGTTGCCAGGCCGGTCTCCCGCCTGCACTTCATCCTTGACCGGCGCGACGTGCTCGGAGCCGTCTTCATCGCCCCGGCGATTCTTTACGTCCTGTTGCTGGTTGGCGTGCCGTTTCTGCTCGCAGTCTATTACTCGGTCAGTGCCTATACGCTCTACGACCCTACATGGCGCTTCGTCGGCCTTGCGAATTTCCAGCAGATCCTGGGCGATCCGGTTTTTATCCGAACGCTCGGCAATACCTTCCTCTTCACCTTCGCATCCAACGCTCTGGGCCTCGTCATGGGGAAATTCGGCGCGTTCTTGCTGCTGCAGCCGTTCCCCGGACGCAAGATCGTCAGGGCGCTCGTCATATTGCCGTGGGCGGTGCCGATCGCACTCGCCACCATCGCCTGGCAGTGGATGTTCGATTCCCTTTATAGCGTCATCAACTGGTCGTTTATCGCGCTCGGCTTTGTCACCCGCGACGAAGCGCCGAACTGGCTTGGCACCCCGCATTTGGCGATGCTGTGCATCATCGTCGTCAACGCCTGGCGCTTCTTTCCGTTTGCGATCGTGATCTTTCTCGCCGGCATCACCGCCGTTCCGCAGGACATCATCGATGCTGCGACGGTCGACGGCGCCGGCTTCTGGCGCCGCAACTACCAGATCATCGTGCCGATGATCTTGCCCATCGTCGCGATCGGGCTGATTTTCGGCATCGTGTTCACCTTCACCGACCTCTCCATCGTTTTTCTGCTGACCAATGGCGGGCCGGCCGGCGCAACATCCGTGTTGGGCTTCCAAGGCTTCCAGGTCGGCATCGCGTCCGGTGACGTCGCACATGGCGCCGCCATCTCGCTGTTCATGCTGCCGGTGCTGCTAATCGTGACGATTGGCATGTTACTCTTCATTCGGCGGCGGGAGATCTGACATGCAACGCGCCATCGCTCTCGCCACCCGCCGGACATTGTTCTGGCTTGCGATCGCATTCTTTGTGATCGTGTGCGCGTTCCCGTTCTACTGGATGCTGATCACGTCGTTCAAAGAGAACAGCGATCTCTATAACGTCACCAACATCCCGTTCTGGTTCACCGACCCGCCCACCCTCGAGCACTTCCGCTATCTGTTTGAGCAGACCCTGTTCGGGCGCTGGCTGTTGAACTCGCTGATTATCGGCGTCTGCGTCACCGCGATTACGCTCGTCACCGCGGTGCCCGCCGGCTACAGCCTGGCCCGGATGAGCGGCCGCAACGGTGAGGCACTCGGGATCGGCATCTTCCTGACCTATCTGGTGCCGCCGAGCCTGTTGTTCCTGCCGTTGTCGCGGATCGTCGCCCAGCTCGGACTGCAGAATTCGATGTGGTCGCTGGTGGTGGTCTACCCGACGTTCACCATCCCGTTCTGCACCTGGTTGTTGATGGGGTTCTTCAAGGCCATGCCGCCCGAAATCGAGGAGGCGGCGATCGTCGACGGCTGCAGCCTGCTCGGCGCCTTCTTCAGGATGACGGTCCCATTGTCGGTGCCCGCGATCCTGACGGCGGTGATCTTCGCCTTCACCCTGACCTTGCAGGAGTTCGTCTACGCGCTGACTTTCGTATCGTCGTCCGGTCAGAAACCCGTGACGCTAGGCGTGGTGACCGATCTCATTCGCGGCGATGTCTTCTATTGGGGCGAACTCATGGCCGGCGCGTTGATTGCCAGCGTCCCGGTGGGGATCGCCTACAACTTCTTCCTCGACCGCTTCATTGCCGGCATCACCGGCGGCGCGGTAAAGTAGGGAGCCCAGGCGCG
>DATBKR010000271.1:0-8089 GCA_036555805.1 Hyphomicrobiaceae bacterium
AGTATTAAGAGGGGTGCTCAGCAGCGCAGGTTTGCGGGGAAGCGCAGCTCGGGGTGAGGGGAACAACCAAGCTAAACCAGGGGAGGCGGGAAAGATTTTCACTCATATGTCTACGATTGTAAGCAATCCTAGTGCTTGCACTTGGCACCCTTACTCTTCTGCCCGGGTTTGGGATTGCCACGGAGTTCGGAGGACCCTATGAGTTCGCTTTGAAGCGCAACGCTCGATGGGCCTCGTCATCGGGAGAGGTAATCAACAGGGGAGCTTACACATAGCGATGTGCTGTCACCTGGGGGACAGAACGGGGACTGCTAATCTGCTAGGCTCAATGCGTACGGTCTACTGTCGTTGGACAAGGAGTTCGCCTATGTCCAGGTGGTTCGCTTTGGCACTATTTGTCGTCATTGCAGGTAACGTACCGGCAGAAGCGGGCTTCTGGGTTGAAGGTAAGGCCGCGCGTCTGAATGATGGTGGCGGGTTGGATATTGCTCCGGGACGCTGTACGACGATCTGCGAATCGAAAGGAACAAAAGCGCGCATGTTCAATGGCGGCGCAGTTTGCAAAGGTCAGTTGGATAACAAGCTTTGGATTGGGGTCAATCAATGTGTGTGGCGTGACTGGCTGTTTTGCTGGTGCGGCGTGCGCGGAGGTTTCGCTAAGACGTATTCATGTCTTTGCGAATAATTGAGACCCCCTGCTCCAGGGGACAGCAGCACCCGGGTGCGGGACCTCCCTATCCGGCTGGCGCGGAACCGGCCCCGACCGACGACCCGCCTAGGTTTTCACGCAAAGCTGACTTGAAGATCGGGCGGCGGCAGATTGAAGCTCATGCCGCCACTTTCAGGACGGGACCGCACGCAAGCCCAAGCCGCTCTCTCGCCAGCGCAATATATTCAGGACGCAATTCGATGCCGATATAGCGGCGGCGAAGCTGGCTCGCCACAAGGCCGGCGGTTCCGGATCCAAAAAACGGGTCCAGCACAAAGTCTCCGCGCCGCGTGCTGGCCTTGATGCACGGCTCCACGAGCTTCGGTGGAAAGGTCGCAAAGTGAGCGCCGGCATACGCCGCGGTGTTGATGTCCCACACGGACCTTTTGTTGCGCCCATTTGGGTCCACAATGGCCGAGTGGTCATACAAATAGCGATCGCTCTTGGTAAACATGAACAGATATTCGTGGGCGCGCGTTGGACGATCTTTTACGCTCTCCGGCATTGCGTTGGGCTTATTCCAGATGATGTCGGCCCGCAGATACCAGCCGTCGTCTTGAAGGGTGAACGCAAGCCGCCACGGGATGCCGAGCAAATCTTTGGGCTTCAGCCCGGCCGGCGTGTCCGGGCGTGTCGCCATGGCGCGCGCGCGATTCTTATTGTCCGGTGCGCGCCAGCCGCGATTGCCGCTTGTGTAGCCATCGCCGATGTTGAGCCAGAGAACGCCGTCCTCCCGCAGCACCCTGCGGACCTCTGAGAATACTGCGCGCAGGCTGCCGAGAAACGCCGGGAGCGTGGGTTCCAGACCGATCTGGCTTGGAATATTGTAATCGCGGAGCCCCCAATAGGGGGGCGAAGTCACGACGCACTGGACAGACCGGGCAGGGAGGGTGCGCAGGACGGTTAATGCGTCCCCCTCGAAGATCGTGCTTCCATTGAGGGTGTTCGCAGCGGACCGCCTTTCATCGGCGCGTCTCTTGGGTGTGGCCGCTTTGCCAGCTGCGGCTGCCAAGCCGTTCGCTTGCGCAATTTTACCTCGGGGCAGCCAGAGCCCTGATGCAACATCAAGCTCCAGCTGCCCGGCGTGATCTCTTCCGAGCTTCACTTCGAATCGCCCCCGATGACGCCAACAGCTTAGCCGCTGCGGCATGGAACATAATATGAACAAATACTGCAATCAACGGTCTATTGCGGCCACTCGACAGACGCGTCGCCGTCAAGCGCTCACCGTGGCCAGCCCGTTGTTGAGCACTACCGCATCTCGCTCCATAACGCGGGCGCGGAAGTAGACGCGCCCGGCGTCGGGCCACATCTCGGTGCGGATGGTCTCGCCGGGGAACACGGGTGCCGAGAAGCGCACCTGCATGGACTTGAGCCGCGCCGGGTCGCCGCCGCAGCAGGCCCCCATCAGCGCGCGCCCGGCCACGCCGAAGGTGCACAGCCCGTGCAGGATCGGCGTCCTGAAGCCGCCGGCCGCCGCCGCCCTGGGGTCGGCGTGCAGCGGGTTCCTGTCGCCGGACAGGCGATAGATGAGGGCCGAGTTGGCGTGCGTCTTGAGGTCGACCGTCACGATCGGGGTGCTCTCGGGCACCCGGTGCGGCGCCGGCTGCGGACCCGGCTTGCCGCCCCAGCCGCCGTCCCCCCTGAGCATCGCCGCCGAGGTCATGGTGGCGATGGCCTCGCCGCTCGCCTTGTCGAAAATGGTGCGCTCGGCATAGAGCACCGCGCCCTTCTCCTTGCCCTTGTCGAGGAGGTCGACGATGCGCCCGCGGCCGAGCACGGTGCCGGCCGGCGGGATCGGCCGGTGCAGCGTGAGATACTGCTCGCCGTGCAGCACCTTGCGGTAGTCGGCGGTCGATTCCCTGCTTTCCAGCCAGTTGCCCGGATAGGCCAGCACCACCGCCATCGTCGGAAGGGCGAGCAGGCCCTTCTCGTAGACGAAGCGCAGGTCGTCCGGCGCCTGCGGATCGGAGCCGCAGCCCAGCCCCAGGGCGTAGAGGATGGTGTCCTTCTCGGTGTAGGCGTGCTCGATCTCGGGGAACTTCCAGTTGAGGAGCTTCTCTGGGTCGAGCATGGCGGCTCTCTTGCGCTGCGGGGTTCTGGACGAGCCTAATGTCGGTCAGAAGCCGCAGCTGCGCAACGCGCCGACGCTCAAGCTCGCTCCGTCAGCCGCCACGTCGCTTCGCATCAGAGAAGGCAGCCGACGAGGGCGGATGCCAGCCATAGAGCCAATCGTAGCCCGCCATCAGCAATGGACCCGGCGTCAGCGCCAGCGCGGCGTCGCGGGCCCAGGACAGGGGCGGCATCAGGCGATAGATGCGGCCCTGGCGCAGGCTGGCGGCCTGGATGCGGCGAGCGCGCGCGGCGCGCAGGGCCTCGAAGCGCGCGAGCGCCGCGGCGGGACCGGCGGCAGACGCCAGGCAATCGCCCAGCACCACGGCGTCCTCCAACGCCATCGCGCCGCCCTGGGCGAGGTACGGCAGCATGGGGTGCGCGGCATCGCCCAGCAGCACGACGCGGCCCTGGACCCACGCCGGAAGCGGCGGCAGCGTGTAGAGCGTCCATTCGCGCCACGGCCAGCTGCGGCCTGCGCCCGGCAGGAGGATCTCCGTCAGGCTGTGGTGGAACGGCGCCAGCCGGCGGCCGAGTGCAGCGGCATCGGCCTGGGTGTCCCATCCGCGGCCGGCGCGCTCCCCCGCCTGCGGCTCGCGCGCGATGACCACAAGCGCGACCTCGCTGCCCCGCCGCACGGGGTAATGCACCACATGCGCGGCTGGCGTGAGCCAGACACCCACGTCCGCCGCGGCAAGCGGCCCGGCCCGGCCTGCGGGGATCACCGTCCGCGCCGCGGTGGCGCCGGCCGGCCTCGGCGCGCTGCCGGGCGTCAGCGCCGCCCGCACTGCCGACCATAGCCCGTCGGCGCCGACCAGCACCGGCCCGGCACGTCTGTGGCCGTCCACGTCGGCGACGCTGACCCGTGCCGGCGTCTGCGCCACCGTCGCCACCTCGAACCCGGTATGGACCTCTATCAGGGGGTCGCCGGCCACTGCCGCGAGCAGGGCGTCGTGCAGGTCGCCGCGATGCGCCACCCAGTAGGGCGCGCCGTGCCGCGCGGCGATCCAGCGCCCCAGGGGCAGCCGGGCCAGCAAGCGCCCGCTCGCCCCGGCGCGCACCTCGATCGCCTCGGGCTCCCCCACGCAGGGCCGCAAGGCATTCGCAACCCCGAGCGCCTCCAGCACACGCACGCCGTTGGGGCCAAGCTGGATGCCGGCGCCGGCCGCGGTGGGTCTCGCCTGGCGCTCCAGGACGATCGAGCGCAGGCCGCAGCGGGCGAGGGCCAGGGCGAGCGCCAGCCCGCCGATCCCGCCGCCGGCGATCAGGATCGGAGCCCGGTTCGACCCCAGGTTGTGTCCAGGGCCGGTCATGGGTGATCCGCGGCCCGCGGGCTCAACGAGCCGCCGCAGGCCCCTCGTGGGGCTCAACCAGGCACCCGCGAGGCTCGGTCTCGCCCGGCCCCAGGCGGTCGGTGAGAACGTAGAGCGTCGAGCAATATGGGCACAGGATCTGGTTGTCCGACCCCATGTCCAGATACACGTGCGGATGGTCGTACGGCGGCCGGGCGCCCATGCACTGGAACTCCCGCACGCCGATGTAAATCTTCTCCGCACCCTTGTCGTTGGCGAAGTGCGGGACGAGTTGGTCTGCCATGGCGGTGCTGACCTCGTACGGAACGGTGCGGGCGCGACAATAGCGACCCGGCGCAGCGGAAAATAGGGGGCGACCGGGGGAGCGCCAACAGGGCGCAGGCGCGCACGTTGCCATGCGCGGCAGCGACTGCGGCGAGGTCGGCTCGGCGCAATTGTGCTCCGCACGATCGCCCCTACGATCCCGCTCTGCGCCGCCGGATGAGCGCCTTGCGCACCATCTCCGGTTCACTGGCAATCACGCGCAGATAGGCCCTGGCGGCAGCGTCCGGCTCCTTGCGCCCCTGCTCCCAGTCCCGCAGCGTGCCGACGGGGATGCGGAAACGCGCGGCGAACTCCTCCTGGCTGAGCCGGAGCGCACGCCGGATGATGCTGATCCGGGAGACGCGCGGCGCTGCCTCCCATTCCTCATCGGTCATCGGTCGGGCATCGGGATCGGCTATCGCCGCGGCATGGCGCTCTTCGTCCGTCATGACATCAAGCGCGCTCCAGTCCGTCCTGGTCTTCCTTTTAGCCGTCGCCTTCATGGTAGCGTCGTCGTTCGCGTGATTCCGCTGTTCGAGCGGAGATGATCCGGACCCGCTCACCGGGCAAGGCATAGGCTACGTGCAGCAGCCGGCCTTGCGCCACGCCGAGCAGAACGTAGCGCCGCTCGTCGTAGCTCTCCCGCCGGTCCTCGCGCGCGACCGCGAAGGGATCGCTGAACGCGAGCCGCGCCAGCTCAAAGCTTATGCGGTGCCGCGCAACGTGACCGCGGCCTTCCTGTCATCCCACTCGAACTCTTCATCGCGCATGATAGTACGGCTTCGCCGTATTTGCAATGTTGGCGAGCGAGCCGCGTCCGATAATACACAGCCTGCATACGATCTGCATGCACGCCAAAGAGAAAACGTGGGTGGGCAAAGGGGATCGTTCTGCAGGCGAGACAATCGGGGCACAGCCCCGGGGCCTGACCTGAGGCCTGACCCTGGCCTACTCCTTGGGCGCCTCAGGCGAGGCCCCAGATGCGCGGCTCGGCGAATTCCAGGCAGTTGCCGGCGGGATCGCGGAAATAGATGGAGCGGCCGCCGGCCGGCCACTCGAAATCCGCCTCGACAGGCACAGCGTTCGCGTTGAGCCGCTCGACCCAGCGGTCGATCTCGGCCGCCGATGCGCGGAAGCACACGTGGCCCGGCCCCTCCGCGCCATGCGGCGGCACCGGCAGCGCGCCGGGCGCCGGCGGCACGTGCGTGGCACTGGGGTTGAAGATCAGCAGTACCTGGCCGCCGCAGCGGTAGAACAGGTGCCGTCCGGCGACGCTCTGGAATGGCTCCAGCCCCAAAACGTCTCTGTAGAACGCCTCGGCTGCAGCCAGGTCCGTGGCGTAGAGCACCGTCTCAAGGACGCCCGAAGGTATCATCCCGGACCTCGCCTCGCCTCGCCTCGAGAGGGCGCGCCGGCGCACGTCGTCGCGCAGTCTCAGGCCGTCACGTCACCGTCAGCTTCTGCAGCGAGATCAGCTCGCCCACGCCCTTGCGGGCAAGCGCCATCAGCTGGTCGAAGTCCTCCTGTGCGAAGGGCCTCGTCTCGGCCGTGCCCTGCACCTCGACGATACTGCCCGACCCCGTCATCACGAAGTTGGCGTCGGCGTCCGCCTCCGAGTCTTCAGGGTAATCCAGGTCGAGCACCGGCGTTCCCTTGTAGAGCCCGCACGATACCGCGGCCACGTGGTCGCGCAGCACGCCGTCGCGGATCATGTCGCGCGCGCACATCCACTTGATGCAATCGTGCAGCGCCACCCAGGCGCCGGTGATCGCCGCCGTGCGCGTGCCGCCGTCGGCCTGCAGCACGTCGCAGTCGATGGAGATCTGGCGCTCGCCCAGCTTCACCAGGTCCACCACGGCGCGCAGGGAGCGGCCGATGAGGCGCTGGATCTCCTGCGTGCGCCCGCTGGGATGCCCCGCCGTCGCCTCGCGCCGCGTCCGCTGCACGGTGGCTCTGGGCAGCATGCCATACTCGGCCGTTACCCAGCCGCGGCCCTGGCCCTTGAGCCACGGCGGCAGCCGGTCCTCCAGGGTTGCAGTGCACAACACATGCGTGTTGCCGAACTTGATGAGGCACGAGCCCTCGGCATGCATCGACACGGCCCGGTCGATGGACACGGGGCGAAGCTCATCAGGCTTGCGCTTCGAAGGTCGCAACGGCGGATTCCGACTGTGCCAAGGCTGCGGCGGCACACTAGGCGACCGCAAAGTCGGCATCAACTGCCAAAAGCTTGAGCGTGCGGCCGGCTGCAGCGAGCGTGCCGCGGCGGCGCTGATCGGCAGCCGGGCGTCGGCAGTCGGGGCATCGGGCGTCGGCTCCGGCAGTTGCGAGACCAAGAGGGGAACGCACTCGCTCTCGTTTCCCGACCGCCGACGCCCGATGCCCGACTGCCGAATCCGCTCCTCGCTGCTTCATGGCGGCCCCTTCTGGGACACCATCTCCCACTTGCAGGGGCAAGATCCCACGCTATTTGACACTGCCAAATTGCTGATCTAGGGTCCGCGGCGCATTGCAGAACCGCCCGAGAAGAGCAATGCCATACGGGGTACTGCCGCTTTGTCGCCGGCAAATACGGAGTGCGGCCCCCTGTCCGGGGAGCACTGCACAATTGGGCAGGCTGGTTAGAAGCGCTGGGATTGCCAGCAAAGAGTGTGCGATCACTGAGGCGCACGCTCGAGGTGCAGCCTGGGGGATTCGTGGTTAACGTAGGTGGGCCTGGGCCTGGTCGAGCTTGCGCGCGTCTCGGCGCGCGCTGGGGCACAAAACGGCTGGCCAGGCGTTGAGCGCCCTGTTCAAGGAGACAGAGAAGGGCCACATGGAACTGGGTGACTTGATAAAGCCGGAAGCGGTCATCCCAACGCTTGCAGCGAAGAACAAGAAACAGGTGCTGCAAGACCTGGCTGCGCAGGCCGCCGCCCTGACGAAACTCGGCGCCCGCGACATCTTCGAAACGCTCCTGCAGCGCGAGCGGCTGGGGTCCACGGCCGTGGGCCGCGGCATCGCCATTCCGCACGGCCAGATCGCCGGGCTGCCGCGCATTCTCAGCGTGTTCGCGCGGCTGCACCCGCCGATTGACTTCGAGGCGCCCGACGAGGAGCCGGTCGACCTCGTGTTTCTCCTGCTGGTCCCCGAGCACGCCGGCGCCGACCATCTGAAGGCCCTGGCGCGCGTATCCCGGCTGCTGCGCGAGCCGCAGTCCATCGAGCGGCTGAGAGCTGCGCACGACCGCGCCACCATCTACGCCGTCCTCACCCAGCCCGCGGCGGTCGAAGCCGCATAGCGGGCGTCGGCAGTCGCAAGGACAGAGTAGGCGGGAAGCGTTGCGGAGGCACCGCGAGCTCGCTTGGCGCCTCTTACCCGACGACCCGACGCCCGATTGCCGATCTCAGCCGAGCACCGCCATGGCGCCGAGGCCCATGCCGCCCAGGATGATGCGCCACCAGGCGAACGGGGCGAAGCCGTGGCGGCTGACGAAGTCGAGCAGGTAGCGCACCACCACCACGCCCGCGATGAACGCCACGGCGAACCCCAGCGCGATGTTCATCACGTCGTCCACGGCCAGCCCGGCGTAGTTCTTGTAAAGGTCGTAGGCGAACGCGCCCAGCATGGTCGGCATGGCCAGGTAGAACGAGAACTCCGTCGCCGAGCGCTT
>DATBKR010000272.1:0-12193 GCA_036555805.1 Hyphomicrobiaceae bacterium
GTCGGGCCCGATCGTCCCCGAGCGCACCGGCAGCTCCACCTGTCGATTGCCGCCGAGGGACAGCGTTGCGTGCTTGCCGGCGTCAGCGTCCTTGGAAGTCATGGGGGCTCGTCCTTTGTCTGCACCTCGGGCCCCAGGCGGCTGCGGCGCATTGGTGCGCCGCCAGGCAGGCCTGGGTAAGGCTTGGGCAGGTCATGTGCCTATTATACATTTTGCAGTGCGGCAAGATATGCCAAGGGCGAAGTTGGGCCGTCAACTTTCGGTGGCAGCCCTGCATCCGACTAGGGCAGCACAAGGGCAGCGCTGGGGCAGCGCCGGCGGCCCCCTGCCACCGCCTCCTAAGGCGCCTGGTCCCGGATGCGCGCCAGCGCCTCCTCGCGGCCCAGCGCAGCCATGACGTCGAAGACCGGCGGCGACACCGCCCTGCCCGTCAGCGCGGCCCTGAGCGGCTGCGCCACGGCGCCGAGCTTGATGATCTCGGCCCCACAGAAGGCCCGCACCAGCCCCTCCAGGGCCGGCGCCTGCCAGCCGCGGGACGCCTCCAGCTGCGGCAGCAGCCTGGCGAGCAGGGCGCGGGACGCGCCATCGAGCGCCTTGGCGGCCTTGTCCTCCAGGACGAGCGGGCGCTCGGCGATCAGGTACCCGGCACCGTCCACCAGCTCCCTCAGCGTCTTCGCCCGCCCCTTGAGCGAGGGCAGCGCCACTGCGAGCTTGTCCCAGCCGACGGCGGCGAACCGCGCCGCCAGCTCGGGCCCGCCCTCGGCCTCGGGCAGGAACGCCTGGATGCGTCGCAGCAGCTCCGCATCGGTCGACTGGCGGATATAGTGCGCGTTCACGTCGGCCATCTTGGCGAAGTCGAGCCGCGCCGCCGCCTTGTTGACATCGCCGATGTCGAACCACTCGACCATCTGCTCGGTGGAGAAGATCTCGTCGTCGCCATGGCTCCAGCCCAGCCGCGCCAAGTAGTTGCGCAGGCCCGCCGGCAGGAAGCCCATCGCACGGTAGGCCTCGATGCCGAGCGCGCCGTGGCGCTTGGACAGCTTGGCGCCGTCGGGCCCGTGGATCAGGGGGATGTGCGCCATCACCGGCACCTGCCACCCCATCGCCTTGTAGATCTGCACCTGCCGCGCGGCATTGGTGAGGTGGTCCACGCCGCGGATCACGTGCGTGACACCCATGTCGTGGTCGTCCACCACGACGGCGAAGTTGTAGGTGGGCGTGCGGTCGCTGCGCAGGATGATCATGTCGTCAAGCTGCGTATTGGGCACCACCACGCGGCCCTGCACCTTGTCGTCCACCACCGTCTCGCCCTCGCGCGGCGCCCGCAGGCGCAGCACCGGCGCGACGCCGGCTGGCGCCTCGCCGGCGTCACGGTCGCGCCACGGGCTCTGCACGGTCTGCGGCCCCCGCGGCGCCCGCTTCTCCTCCCGCGCCAGCGCCCGCTCCGCCGCGATGGCGTCGTGCATGGCCTTCAGCTCGTCCGGCGTCAGATAGCAGCGGTAGGCCCGGCCGGCGGCGAGCATCTCATCGGCCACCTCGCGATGGCGCGGCGCGCGCGGGAACTGGAAGAGGGGCTCGCCATCCCAGTCAAGCTCCAGCCAGGCCAGCCCGTCGAGAATCGCCTTCACTGCCGCCTCGGTGGACCGCTCTCGATCGGTATCCTCCACGCGCAGGAGGAACCTGCCGCCCGCGTGCCGCGCATACAGCCAGTTGAACAACGCCGTGCGAGCCCCACCGATGTGCAGGAAGCCGGTTGGCGAAGGCGCGAAGCGCGTGACGACACTCTGGGTCATGGGAGCAGCGAAAGCCTGGTCGGTTGGACTCCGTGGCGCAGCGGTGTATCACAGGATCCAAAAGGGGGTCAGACCCCTCGCGATACCCATTGAGTAACTGTAGTACAGTCTGCGCGAGGGGTCTGACCCCCGTCGACGTGCCGGTCCCGTAGCTCAACTGGATAGAGTGCCGCGCTTCGAACGCGGAGGTTGCGGGTTCAAGCCCTGCCGGGACCGCCACTTGCAAGTTGCCACGGCCAACCTCCCTATTTGCCGGTTGACCTCGTGCTCGCGCCGTCGCGCTGCCCTGCTCTCTGCCTTGCCTTTTCGCGCGATTTCTCAGCCTTGCCGCGGTTGAGCGCGCGTCTTGACGATATCCTCAGGGAGCCGGCCCGCATCCCCGTCAGGCGACGTGGGCGGCCGCCAAGAGCCCCGCTCCGTGCAAGGAGCGCGGCAAATGCTCCGACGCGTCGCGGCACCCGGCGACGGCCGCACCGGCCCGGGAGCAGGCCGCTCAACCGCCGCCCTTGCCGCGCGCCTAGGTCGAGATTCCGTTCACGATGGAGATCGACCGGGCGGCGCTGGCGCTGGGCACCCTGGGCGAGCCCGAGCCAACATACCAATCCACGCGGTTTTCCCCGCCGGCCCCAACCAAAAGGCCAGGGCAGAACCGCTGACTTGTGCCTCCCTGGCAGCTCTCGGCACAGGAGCTGGCACCTCCCACGCTTTCCTCTCCGCTCCCGCGCATCCGACTTTTCCCGTTTTCTCCAATTGAGCTTCGGGCTCGCGCGAACCTCGTGCAAAAGGAGGTCTCGCTGCCCAGGCTCCGGCCACATGCCCCGGTGTCGGCTTGGCCTGGTGTCGGCTTGGCCTGGTGTCGGCTAGGCCTTGCAATTGCAATATGAAGATATGTAAGAAGAGGAAGGTGCCAACGCGCCGTGAACGGCTCGAACGCGGCTCTGCGGCGTCCACAGGTAGCCGATGGAGTCCGGTACCCCCATCGATTGCCAGTCTCCCGCGGAGGCGAAGGTCCGGCTGTTCCGGTCGCTGTTCCGCGGCCGCGAGGACGTCTATGCGCGCCGCTTCGAGAACCGCAGGACCGGCAAGCACGGCTATGCACCCGCCTGTGCGAACGAATGGGTCAGGGGTTTATGCGAGAAGCCGCGCGTCAAGTGCGCCGACTGCACGCATCGCCGATTTCTGCCGCTGACCGACGACGTCATCCGCTGGCACCTGTCGGGCGCCGATCCCAGCGGCGAGGCGTTCGTGGCCGGCGTCTATGCGCTGCTGCCGGACGATACCTGCCGGTTCCTGGCCATCGATTTCGACAAGAGCGGCTGGCGGGCAGATGCGGCTGCCTGCATCGAGAGCTGCCGCCGCCTCAATCTTCCGGCCGCGTTTGAGCGCTCGCGCTCCGGACTGGGCGGGCATCTGTGGGTCTTCTTCGAGGAACCCATTCCCGCCGCGCTCGCCCGCCGCCTCGGCTCTCACGTGCTCACCGAGACGATGGAGCAGCGGCCGGAGCTCGGGCTCGACTCCTACGACCGGCTGTTTCCGAGCCAGGACACGTTGCCACAAGGCGGCTTCGGCAGCCTGATCGCTCTGCCGTTGCAGAAGGAGCCGCGGGACCGGGGAAACAGCGTGTTCCTCGATGTCGATCTCAAGCCTTGGGCCGATCAGTGGGCCTTCCTCGCAAGCTTGCACAGGCTCGGTCGGGAGCAGGTCGAGAGGACGGTTCGGACGGCCGAGCGACGGGGCCGCGTCCTCGGCGTGCATGTGCCGCCGCAAGAGGACGACGAGCAGGAACCCTGGAACACGCCGCCCTCGCGCCGCCCCGTGACGCCACCGATCTCAGGCACGCTCCCGGAATCCATCGAGCTGGTGCTCGGCAGCCAGATCTACATCTCCAAGGAAGGTCTGCTACCCAGCCTGCGCAACCGGCTGCTGAGGCTTGCGGCGTTCCAGAACCCCGCATTCTACCAGGCTCAGGCGCTGCGGCTTTCGACTTACGGCACGCCACGCATCATCGCCTGTGCAGAAGATTTCCCGCACCACATCGGGCTGCCGAGAGGCTTGCTGGACGAAGTGCTCTTCACGCTTGGCGATTTGGGAATCGCCACGCTTGTTCGCGACGAGCGCTGCGCCGGCCGGCCTCTTGCAGCGGTCTTCCAGGGGCGGCTGCGGCCCGAGCAGCAAAGTGTGGCGGAGGCCCTCCTGGCGCACGATACCGGCGTGCTGGCGGCCACGACCGCGTTCGGCAAGACGGTGATCGGTGCATGGCTGATCGCCGAGCGTCGCGTGAGCACGCTCGTGCTTGTGCATCGGCGCCAGCTGCTCGAGCAATGGGTCGAGCGGCTCGCAATGTTCCTGGACTTGCCGCCGGAGGCGATCGGCCGCATTGGCGGCGGCCGGCGCCGCCCGACCGGCCTTGTCGAGGTTGCCATGATCCAGAGCCTGGCCAGGAAGGGCGAGGTCGACGACTGCGTGGCGGACTACGGTCAGCTCATCGTCGACGAATGCCACCACCTGCCGGCGCGCAGCTTCGAGCAGGTGGCGCGCCAGGCCAAGGCTCGCTTCGTGGTGGGCCTCTCCGCCACTGTTACGCGCAAGGACGGCCATCATCCGATCGTCTTCATGCAATGCGGCCCGGTGCGGCATCGGGTCGACGTGCGCACGCAAGCTGCGATCCGGCCGTTCGAGCACCGGGTGCTGGTACGGCCTACGGCGTTCCAGCGGTTGAAGCCGCCGGAAGCTGACAAGCGCCAGGAGTTCCAGGCGCTCTATCGGGCGCTGATCGACGACGATGCCCGCACGCGCCTTATCTGCGAGGACGTGATGGGCTGTGTTCGGGCGGGACGCTCGCCGCTGGTCCTCACCGAGCGCAACGCGCACCTCGACCGGCTCGCGCAGGCGCTGGAGCCGCGCGTTCGCCATGCGGTCGTTTTGCGGGCCGGTATGGGTAGGAAAGAACGCGAGCGGGCGAGCGCGCGCCTGGTCGCGATCCCGCGCGACGAGGAGCGGGTTGTGATCGCCACCGGAAAAAATGTCGGCGAGGGATTCGACGATCCACGTCTCGATACCCTGTTTCTGACGCTGCCAGTTTCTTGGAGAGGCACAATCGCACAATACGCCGGCCGGCTGCATCGCCTCAGCGACGGCAAGCAGGAGGTGCGGATCTACGACTATGCGGACCTCGATGCGCCGATGCTGGCGCGGATGTTCGATCGGCGCTGCCGGGGATACGAGGCCATCGGCTACACTGTCGTGCTGCCGGCCAGCGCGATCCGTGGCTGGCCGGTGGACGTCGTGCTGCCTGCCGACCCGGCGTGGAAACGGGACTACGCGGGCAGCGTGCAGCGGCTCGTGCGCGATGGCGTGGACACGCCCCTTGCCAGCCTGTTCCTCCACGCGACCCGGACGGTTCATGCGGATGCGGAGGGGGTCGATCGCGCGCGCAGCGCGACCGAGGCGTTCCTGTTCCGGCGACTGGAAAGCCTGGCCGAGACGAAAGGACGGTTCCGCCTCAATGAGCGGCTGCCGATCGCCTTCGACGCCAGCGGCGCACTCGAGGTGGACCTGCTCTGCGCCGAGGCGCGCGTGGCGATCGAGTTGGACGGTGCGCAGCACCTCGCCAACGCCGATGCGTACCGCCGCGACCGCCGCAAAGACCGGCTGCTACAGGAGAACGGCTATTTCGTTCTGCGCTTCCTGGCCGAGGACGTGGGCAAGGACCTCGACCGCCTGCTCGACGCCATCCTGAGGGCGCTCGGTCGGCGGTCGTGATGTGAGCGAAGGCAGGAGCAGGTCACCTGCTATCCCGCGGTCCGGAACGACCGGCGGCTGGAGAGCGTGGCCCGCCGGTCCGGCACCGCCGCGCAGGTCGAACCGATGGCGAGGGCGCCGCCGAGCGCGCCATCGCCGATGGCGATCTTCGCGCGGAGTGAGGCATGAGCGCTGTTATCGCAGACTTCTCCGACGGGTGCGTCAACGTCTCATCCTCGATACTGCCGTCGCTACTCGTTCATCGCAGTGGACTTGCACTACCTACTCCTTGCCGGTATCTCCGGCGCACATGGGTTACACCGGCACCACCCGGTCCTTATCGAAGGCGATGGTCACGCAGGTGCCGCGGCCGGGGGCGCTGTCGACGATCAGCGCGGCGCCGTTGGCCTCGGCCAGCGCGCGCGTGAGCGGCAGGCCGATGCCGGGCCCCGCATCCAGTCGCCCGGCGAGCGCCTCCGGCGTCCCCGACGCCCGGGCACCGTCGCGCCAGCGCTGCGCGCGCGCCTCCATCCCGGGCCCCGTATCCGCCACCTCGATGCGCAGGCTGCCGTCGGCGGCGTAGACCGCCCCCAGCGTCACCCGGTCGCCGGGCCGCGCGAACTTGATGGCGTTGGTGATGAGGTTGAGCAGCATCTGCTTGAGGCTCACCTCGTCCGCAATCACGCGCGGCGTACCCGGCCCGAAGTCGGCGACGAGGGCGAGGCCGGCGCGCTCGGCGAGCGGCCGGGCCACCGCCAGGCAGTTGTCGATCACGCCGGCCGGGTCGAGGTCGCGGAAGGCGAGCTCGCGCAGGCCGGTGCCGGCCGGCCCCTCCGCCAGCATGCCGTCGATGACGCTGAGCGCATGGCGGGCGCTGTCGTAGATGGTGCGCGCATAGTCGCGGTAGCGCGCCGTGCCGAGCGGCCCGAAGTGCTCCTCCTTGAGCACCTCGGCATAGGCGATGGCGGCGCTGAGCGGGGTTCTCACCTCGTGCGCCAGGCGCACGAGGGCCGACATCTGCGCGGGGTGCAGGCCCGGTGCCGAAGCGGGGAGCAGGCGGCCGTTGCCGGCCGAGGCCCCGACGCGTCCCCGGCCTGGGAGGGCGCGTACAAGATACGTGCTGCCGCCGGCGCCGGCGGCTTCAACGCGGCAGTGGAGACGGAGCAGCCCGCTGGCGGCCCAGAAGGTGAGCGTCGCTCCCGAGGAGCCGCGGCTGAGAGGCGCGAGCCGCTGCAGCGCCGGCATTGCCCGGTCGATGGCAACAGCGGCGCCGGTGCGGCCGTCGCCGGGCTCGAGTTCGAGCCCCCACGCCCTGCGGCCGGCGGCGTTGGCCGCGACGATAGCGCCCGCCGCTGCATCGATGAGGAACGCCGGCAGCGCGGCGGCACCGTCCTTGGCGTCGTCCGGGAGAGCCAGCGGGGTTGCGCGCCACGTCGTCATTCCGGTCGAATCCAGCGTCCAGCCACCCCCTGCTTAGCCACGAGCGGCCACCCGGTCCAGCAAGCCCCGGCGCCGACACGCATTCTCCTGTTCGCAAGCCCGCCGAATCGCGACCGCCAGGCCGTGCCGGCGGGGTGTGGGCGAGATGAGGGAGCGCCGCGCCCCCAGGGGCGCCAAAGACCCCCAGAGCGCGGCGGTCCACATTAGCGCTCCGGTGAACGGCCGAAGTGCACGCCCCTTGGCTTTCACCCGCCATGCCACTATGGTGCGCACCGATTGGCGCCGGGCCGCCGCCGCGGTGGCGTGCGTGCGGACAAACTGGGCCGCCTTAGCTCAGCTGGTTAGAGCGCTAGATTGTGGATCTAGAGGTCCCTGGTTCGATCCCAGGAGGCGGTACCAATCTTTTCAACGGGTCTGCCAGTCGCGGCGGCGCCGGTCGTACAAAGACACTCGTCTTCTCGCGCTTGCGCATCTTCGTGCGCGCGGCGTGGACCTTTCCCACTTCAGAATGCCGCCGCGGCGAGCCGCTTGGTGTACCTGCCCTGCTCAATGCTCGACCGTCTCGCGCGACCGGCTGGCCGCGGTCTCGGCGTCGGTGCAACCGGACTCGCGCGGAGATAACGTGCTCCCCCCTTTTTTTTACGTCGTCCGCCTCTCGCCTCGTACAGCCACGCCGCGGAACGCCGACGATAACCGTGGATAGCGCAAGAGCCGTTGGTGCAACGTGGAGTAGAATCGCATTTGCTGGTTGAAGCGTGCTTCGAGACTTCGACTGACAAGCCGATGGCGAGGAATTTCCACGAAACCTACAGTCGGCCGAGCGTCAAGCCGCCGGCGGAGCGCGCAACGGGTCTTTGGTTCGCCTTGGTGGCGGTCGTCATCGCGGCATGGTGGCGCCACGCTCCCGTCGTGCCTTGGGTCGCGCTCGGCGCCGCGTTTGCGCTCGCAGCGGTCGCGCTGCTTGCGCCAGGAGCTCTCAGGCACCCGAACCTGATCTGGTTCCGGTTCGGGCTCCTGCTGCACCGGGTCGTCAACGCAGTCGTCATGTTCGCGATATTCGCGTTCGTCTTCGTGCCGGCGGGCCTGCTCATGCGGGCTTGTCGCAATCCCCTTGGATCGCGCCGCGCAGGACCGGGTTCATCCTATTGGATCGACCGCAAGGCCGGGGCGCAGGGCCCAACATCGATGACCCATCAATTTTGAGATCGCAACGCCTGCAATGCGCACGAAGCGCTGAACGACAATGGGAGGGATGCCGAATGTTCGCGCTGGCACGAGAGCTGTTCGCCTACATGGGGGCGCGAAAGAAGTGGTGGTTGCTGCCGATCCTGCTGGTCGTACTCGTGCTCGGCGGGATGATGATCCTGGCGCAGGGTTCGGCGGTGGCGCCGTTCATCTATACGATCTTTTGACGAGGCAGAATTTCGATGCGCCTGCTGGGCCTTTCAGCCTTCTATCATGACAGTGCGGCTGCGCTAATCGAGGACGGGCGCGTCGTTGCTGCGGCACAGGAGGAGCGCTTCACCCGCAGGCGCCACGATCCCGACTTCCCCGCCGGGGCCATACGCTTCTGCCTCGATGCCGGGAAGCTCGACCTCGATCGCGTCGACCACATCGTATTCTTCGAGAAGCCGCTGCTCAAGTTCGAGCGCCTGCTGGAGACATACCTGGCCAACGCACCGCGGGGCTTCCGCTCGTTCCACGCGGCGATTCCGGTCTGGATCAAGGAGAAGCTGTTCCAGAGGACCAACCTGGAGAAGGCGCTGGCCACCTTCAGCGCCAGCGGCAGGGTCGCAGGCAAGCTGCTGTTCGCCGAGCACCACCAGAGCCACGCGGCCTCGGCCTTCTTCCCCTCGCCGTTCGAGGAGGCGGTGGTGCTGACGCTGGACGGGGTGGGCGAATGGGCCACCACCTCGGTCTCAATCGGCAAAGGCAACACGCTGGAGACCGTGCGCGAGATCCACTGGCCGCACAGCATTGGCCTGCTCTACTCCGCCTTTACCTACTACACCGGCTTCAAGGTCAACTCGGGCGAGTACAAGGTGATGGGGCTCGCACCCTATGGCGAGCCCAAGTACGCCCAGGCGATTCTCGACAACCTGGTGGACCTCAAGGAGGACGGATCGTTCTGGCTCGACCAGCGCTACTTCAACTACGCGACCGGTCTCACCATGACCTCGCGCAAGTTCCACGCCCTGTTCGGCGGGGCGCCACGTGATCCCGAGACCCCGCTGACCCGGCGCGAGATGGACCTTGCCGCCTCGGTACAGAAGGTGACCGAGGAGATCATGCTGCGCATGACACGCAATCTGGCCGACACCTACGGCATCCGCAATCTCTGCCTCGCCGGCGGCGTTGCGCTCAACTGCGTCGGCAACGGCATGGTGCTGCGCGACGGTGCCTTCGAGCGCCTGTGGATCCAGCCTGCAGCAGGGGACGCCGGCGGCGCCTTGGGCGCTGCACTCGCCGCCTACCACCAGCACCTGGGGCACCCGCGGCACGTCGATGGCGCGCTCGATGGGATGCAGGGCTCGCTTCTCGGGCCCGAGTTCACGCCGGCGGAGATCGAGGCTCGGCTCGCCTCGGCCGGGGCCAGGTTCGCGGTGGTGGGCGAGCCGGAGCTCTACGAGCGCACCTGCGACGCGCTGGAGGCCGGCCAGGCGGTAGGCTGGTTCCAGGGCCGCATGGAGTTTGGCCCGCGTGCGCTCGGTGCCCGCTCGATCCTTGCGGATGCACGCAACCCGCAGATGCAGAGGAACCTCAACCTCAAGATCAAATACCGCGAGAGCTTCCGGCCGTTTGCGCCGTCGGTGTTGCGCGAGGACGTGGCCGACTATTTCGAGCTCGACATCGACAGCCCCTACATGCTGCTGGTGGCCGACGTGAAGCGCAGCCGGCGCCGCGCGACAGGCGCCGGGAAGGGGGCGCTTTTCGGCATCGACAAGCTCAACGTGGTGCGCTCCGAGATCCCGGCCGTGACGCATGTGGACTACTCGGCCCGCATACAGACGGTGCACGCCGAGACCAATCCGCGCTACCACGCGTTGTTGTCGGCGTTCAAACGGCGCACCGGCTGCCCGTTGCTCATCAACACGAGCTTCAACGTGCGAGGCGAGCCCATCGTGTGCACGCCCGAAGATGCCTTTCGCTGTTTCATGGGCACCGGGATGGAAACGCTGGTCGCTGGAAACTGCATCCTCTCCAAGGAACGTCAGGAGCCTGCGTTGGCCAGCAGCTACAAGGACAGATTCTCTCTCGACTGACGGAAGACTTCCCTCCCGGCAAGGATGCCGGCGAGCGGGGAGAGCGCAATCTCGATGATTTCATCGGCAGGTGACGGAACATGCAGCGGGAAGCAATTGTCGGCACGCGGGCGGCGGTGTCGCGCCGCAGAGTCATAATCTATCAGCTGCTGATCGCAGCGCTGATTCTTGTGGTCCTGGAGGCGGGCGCGCGAATTGTCTTCACGTTCTATGCGGTCGGCGCGGCGAGTGCAGTGCGCCCTGAGTACGTTGCCGTGGCCGACCGGGGGTGGGATCGGCGGCCAAACTTCAACGGTGACGATGCCTGCGGAGTGCATCGCAGTTACGACGCTCATGGCCTCTTTGCGAGAGAAGGGGCCCAACTCGAGGACAAGCGGCCGGGTCGCCGCCGAGCAATCTTTCTGGGAGATTCGAATACCTACGGCTACTGCCTCGCCACCGAGTCGAGCTTTGTCGAAGTCGCACAGCGGCTGCTGCCCGACTTCGACCTGATAAATCTCGGCGTTCCCGGCCATACGTCGTACCAGGGATACAGGCAGCTATTGAAATATGGCAACCTCATAAAGCCCGATATCATTTTCATTGCGTTCAATTTCAACGATCGCAGGTATGTGGTGAGCGACGATGCCGTCGACGGCGATGCCGCTTTCATCAAGCTGGTACGCACGCCGACCCAGCAAACGCTCGATCACATCTATCTAGCCAGGATAGTGAAAGACTTCGGACCCAAGATCGGCTTCGTCAGGCATCCTCGCAACGCGACGCACAGGCTGCGCGCCGATCATCTGACGCCCAGGGTCGATCCGAAAAGCTACAGAGCCAACCTGGTCGAGATGGTCGGATGGGCGCGGAAGCACCAGGCCAGCCCTTATTTCATACTGATGGGGGACAATCCGAACCTGACCGCGCTGCTGCGGCGAGGCATCGACCGATATGCGCGGAAGGAATATTCCGGCGCGATTGAAGACCTTACGCTTGTGGCCAGCCGTTCGGCGTCTTTCTTTGGCGTCCTGGCCAGGCGATACCTCGCTTTGGCCTACGAAGAAGCGGGGTTGCCGGATCGGGTCGAGCGAGCGCTGGTTATCGAGCATCCACTGCACGGTGGCGAGCCGGTAATGCTCGACGTCGACTACAACAAGATCATGAGAGATGTGTCCCAGGAATACGATGTGCCTCTGGTCGATGCCAAGTCCAAGCTCGATGCGAACCCGCGGGTCTATTTCGACTTCTGCCACTTCGATGCGGAAGGCCACAAGATGGTCGGCGAGCTGATTGCGGATGTGCTGGCAAAAGCACGCACCAAGAACCACGACGGATGATCTCAGCCGCGCCTCACGATCGATCAGTACCGGCAGTTCCCCGGGTTGTGGGCCCCTCCCCCCAGACAGTGGTGTACGGGCGCTTTTGCCGGGCCCCTCGGCGGCGGCGGGAGCCTGACGGTCTTGGGCGGCGGATTGCCGGCGGGAACAGCAGGACCTGCCGGCGCCTTGGGCCTGCTCACGTTCGCGGCATCGGCAGGAAGGTCAAGGAGCAGGAAAGCGCCAGCAGCGATAATGACAGTCGCCGCGGAAGTCGAACTCATCGTCATGGCCGTCTCCGTTGCTTCAATCGAGACTGGGCGAAGTTTCGTCCAAGGCCGACGTGGCCGGTGCCCCCGCATGTTCACCTTCGCGGGCATTCCCGGTAGCCGAACCTTTGAATCAGCTCGCGACCCGAGATGGCATGAAATGCGATCGTATCCATGTAGTGGTGCGAGACGACGTAGCTGCGCAGCCGCGCGTTGTAGGCGTTCAGCATGTGTTCCGTGGCCCATGCCAGGATCTTTTGCGTGTTCATGGCATGGCCGGCATGAAACAGCAGCGTCGCGCCACGCTCGATGCAGACGTTCCTGATGCCGAGAAACAGCGTGCAGGCCGACTGGCAGCGACCTTGAATTCGAAACAGCTCACCCGACTG